>DATLIL010000143.1:0-11758 GCA_035539475.1 Polyangiaceae bacterium | reverse complement strand
CCAGTCGGCGGAGCAACCGAGCACGCGCATCTGCTCGGCGATGCGCCCGCCGGCCTGCTCCTTCCACTGCCAGACGCGCTCGACGAACTTCTCGCGCCCCAGATCGTGGCGGCTCTTGCCCTCGCGGCGCAGCAGTCGCTCGACCACCACCTGGGTGGCGATACCGGCGTGATCGATGCCGGGCTGCCACAGCGTGTTGTAGCCCTGCATGCGCTTGTGGCGCACCAGCACGTCCTCGATCGTGCCGAACAGCGCGTGGCCCATGTGCAGCGAGCCGGTGACGTTCGGCGGCGGCATCGCGACGACGTAGGCGGGCCGCGTGTCGCCGGGCTCGACGCTGGCGCGGAAGACACCGTGCTCGAGCCAGAACTGATACCAACGCGGCTCGACGCTCGCCGGCTCGTAGGCTTTGGGAAGCTCGCTCATCGCCGCGCAGGGTAATGCAGCGCGGCGCGCGCGCAATGTCAGCGGCCGCAGGCCGCTCGCGTGGGGTGGGGCCCCGCTGGATTTACTCCGGCGGGGCGGGGCGGCGCGTGCCGCCCCGAAGACAGGCGTAATGCAGCGCGGCGGACATGCAACGAGCGGCGTTACTCGCTGGTGAGGCGGCGGATTTCTTCTTTGATCAGCGCTTCGGCCAGGGTCGGGACCACTTCCCAGACGACCTTTTCCACGACCTCGCGCGACAGTGCGAGCACAGCGTCCGCTTGCTGCGGCGTCAGGCCGAGCGCGCCGAGCTTTTGCGCCATCTCGGAGCCGTTTCCGGTCAAAGCGTGAACCGCGGCGGCGGGCGCTGCTGCTGCGGGTGCGGACAGGCCCGGCACCGCGACGGGCGCGGCACGGCTGGTGCTGGCTTGCAGCTCGGCGGGCAGCGGCGTGCCGATCATCGTCGGCTGGCGCCCACCGATCGGCGCGGGACCGCGCGAGGCGGCCGCCGGCATCACCGGTGCTGGCGGGCGCTGGGGGACGGGAGCCGGCGCCGGTGCGGGCGCGGCTGCGGGAGGCGCGGGCGGAGACGGAGCCGGAACCTGATTGCCGTAGGCCAGCGTCTGAGCGCGCAGGCGGGCGGCGTCCGGTTGCGGTTGCGCCTGCGGAGCGGGAGCCGCCATCGGCGCGCTGACGCTCTTCTTGGCGAGCGTCGTCACCTTGTCGATCATCTGCTGGGTGTCGAACGGCTTGTCCATGAAGTCGTCGGCACCGACCTGCGATCCGCGGTTGCGATCGTAGGGCTGGTGTTTGCTGGACAGCATCAACACCGAGACGCCAGGCTGCGCTGCCTTGAGCCGCTGACAGAGGTCGTAGCCGTTGGTGCCTTCGAGCGCGGCGTCGACCAGAACGACGTTGGGCCGTTCGGCCTGCAGCTTGCCTATGGCCTCGTCGGCGCTGCCGGCCACGGAAATCTTGTAGCTCTCGCCGGAGAAGGTGATTTCCAGCACTCTCCGCATCGTCTTGCTGTCGTCGACGGCCAAAAGCGTCGTGGTCACGAGCCCTCCGAACTTACCGATGTGTGAACCGGGAACCGCCCTCACAAATGAAGGTGGCGCACCGAAGATGGGCGGAGCCCGGATCATCGGGGCAGGCCCGAACAGAGTCAAGGATTTCACCGTTTTGAGCCCGACGATCCGGCCGGCATTTCGATAAGCTGGCGGCGCCCGCGACCCCACCCGGGAGCCCCCTCGCGCCGGCCGGGGGCCCACCTTTGACCAGCCCCGGGCAGGCGGTTCACACTGAGAAGGTGAACCCTCTCCCCAAGCGTGCACGGGCCGTCCTCTACTCGGTGGTGAGCGAGTTCATCGCTACCGGCGAGCCGGTCGGGAGCCGCACGCTGACCAAGAAGTACGGGTTCGATCTGTCGCCCGCCACGATCCGCAACGTGCTCGCGGACCTCGAGGACGCCGGCTACCTGAGCCAACCCCACACCTCGGCCGGGCGCTTGCCCACCATGGCCGCCTTCCGCCTCTACATCGATGCGCTGATGCAGGTGCAGCGGCTACCCGTGGACGATACGGCGCGCATCAACGAGTGGATGGAGGAGCTCGGTCCCGGCGTCGACGTGCTGCGCGAGACGGGCAAGCTGCTCTCGGACCTGAGCGGAGCCACGGCCGTGGTGGTTCGCGCGCGCAGCGCCGATCGCACCTTGCTCAAGCTGCGCTTCATCGCCACGAGGCCTCAAGAGCTCCTGGCCGTTATGGTGTTCTCCGACGGCACCGTCGAGAATCGGTTCATCAAGACCGAGCAGGTGATCACCGACTCGGAGCTCGAGCGCTTGCACAACTTGCTCGAGCCAACGGTGGAAGGCCGCACGCTTCACGCGGTGAGGAACGAGGTGGCCGAGGGCATGCTCGGACACCGCGACGAGCTCTCTTCGCTTCATGATCTCGGCTACGCACTGCTACGTGCCGCGGCCGAGGGTGCGCCGCGCTCCGTCGACGTGATCATCGAGGGGCAGGCGCGCCTGCTCGAGCGACCGGAGTTCGGCAGCGTGGAGCACGTGCGCGAGCTCTTGCGCGCGCTCGAGGACCGCGAGAAGCTCGTGGTGCTGCTGGACCGCGCCCTCGATTCGGATAGGGTTCAAGTTTTCCTCGGAGAGGAGACGAGCAGTGCCGTCGGCTATCCCGTCAGCGTGGTGGCCACTCGCTATCGTGAAGAGGACGGCGTGCCCGGCGGCGCCGTCGGCGTGATCGGCCCGACACGCATGGATTATCCCTTTCTCGTGCCGCTCGTGGCCGCGACGGCCGACGCCATGAGCACTGCGATCGTCCGACAGCGCGAGCAGCGCGAGCATCCGAGCGAGCCCTCCGACTCCGACGACTGATTGTCGGCAGCGATAAAGTGATAGTCTGCCCCAATGCAAAGCTCGACTGCGGGGTCACGGCCGATCGACCGTGCTCTGCACGCGTATGGCACGTCCGACGCGCGCGCGGCGCTGCGCCACGCTCTGCCGGTGCTCGAGCGCGAGCTGCCGCCGCTGGCGCTGGCGCTGGTGGCAAAGGCCGCGCTCGAGCTCGCGCCGGACGACGAGCTCAGGCAGACGCTCGAAGGCGCGGTGCGCGTGGCCATCGACGCGGGCAACTTGCCGGCTGCCGTCGTGGCCGCCAGCTGGATGCGCTCAGCGGGCAGCAATCCTTCGCGCGCCTATGACTCGATCGCGGAGGCCTACGGTCGCGGCTCGCCGCGGCTGAGCCAGCGTCTGCCCGTGGCCCAGGATCTGCCGCAGGCGCCGCTCGACGTCCACGCCCTGCCGGAGACCACGAGCGACGCAGAGCTCTTCGCGCGGGCGCGTTCGGCTGCGCAGGCTGCCCGCGCGGCCTGGGCCGAGCGTAGCGCATCGCCGTTGCCGTGGGTGCCGCTGTTCTCCACGCTCGACCGCGATGTCCTGCGCTCGCTGCTCGCGGTGTTCGATGCGCGCGTGGTGTCCGAGGGCAAACGCGTGATCGGCGAAGGTGAGCTCGGCAGCGAAGCCTACGTCGTGGCGCGCGGCGAGCTCGACGTCGAACGACGCACGGCCGACGGCGTGCAGCGCGTGCACCTCGCGCGGCTCGGCGCGGGCTCACTGGTCGGTGAGATGGCGCTGGTCTCGCGCGCGGTGCGTACGGCTTCGGTCACGGCGGCGCGGCCCAGCGTGCTGCTGGTTGCGAGCAAGGCGGAGCTCGATCGCGTCGCGATCTCGAATCCCGGCGTCGCGCGCGAGGTCAACGACTACTGCCGGCGGCGCATGATCGACAGCGTGGCCAGGACGTCTCCGCTATTTCACAACGTCTCGAGCTTCGACCGCGAAGCCCTGGTCGACCGCTTCCAGATCCGCTCCTTCGAGCCGGGCGAGCGCATCCTGGTCCAGGGTCGGCCTTGCGACGGCCTGTACCTGATCGCCGCCGGTAACGCCGCGGTCGTCAAACAAGAGGACAGGGAGCGCAGCATCGTCTCGCAGCTCGGTCCCGGCGCGCTGATCGGGGAGGTCGCGCTGGTGCTGCGCAAGCCGGTGGACAGGGAGGTGGTGGCGCAACACCCGACCATCACGCTGCACCTGCCGCGCGAGGGCTTCCTCGACATCATGCGCGCCCACCCACGGTTGTTCGTGGATCTGTACGCGCTCGCACTGCAGAGCGACGAGGATCCTGCGAGCCTCGAGTCGCCCCAGCCGCAGTCCAGCCCGGATTCCGTGCTCGTCTGATTTGCGGCCCGTTTGGCCTCCCGACTTGACCGCCTGACCGGCGATCGCTAAAGCCTGCCCATGCCTTCGTCCCGCTCTTCTTTCCGGGCACTCACCCTGATTGGCGCCAGCCTCGTCTTCGCCCTGCCCGTCTGGGCTCAATCGAAGATGGCAGTGGTCGACACCCAGCGCGCGATCATGGAGACCGAGGAAGGTCTGCGCATGCAGGCCACCCTGAAGAAGCTGTTCGACAATCGCCAGCGCGAGCTCGACAAGAAGCAGGAAGAGCTGGCCAAGGAGCGCGAGGACATCGAGAAGCAGCGCGACGTGCTGAGCAAGCAAGCGCTGGCCAAGCGTCTCGACAAGTGGCAGCGCGAGATGGTGCAGCTGCAGACCGTGTTCGTCGAGTACAACAAGGAACTGCAGAAGAAGCAGAACGAGCTCACGCAGCCCATCTTCCAGAAGACGATGGGCCTGATCCGGCGCATGGCCACGCAAGAAGGCTTCGACATCGTGGTCGACAAGCAGGCCGTGCCCTACGTGCGCAGCGATCTGGATCTGACCGACCGCGTGATCACGATGTACAACAGCGGTGCCGCCGGCGACGCGCCGCCCAAGGCGGCTGGCAGCGCAGCTCCTGCCGCTCCGGTTCCGGCCGCCCCGGTTCCGGCGAAGAAGCCCTGAGCCAGCGCTGAACGGGCGGCATGAGCGCGGGCAAAACGGTCAGCATTGCCAGCGCCAAGATCCTCGAGATCTTGCCGCACCGTTATCCCTTCTTGATGGTCGATCGCGTCACCGAGATCGTGCCGAAGAAGAGCATCCGCGGCTACAAGCTGGTCAGTCACAACGAGCCCTGGTGTCAGGGACACTTCCCGATCACGCCCATCTTTCCCGGTGTCCTGATCGTCGAGGCGCTGGCGCAGCTCGGCGGGCTCCTGGCCTATGCGACCGAGCCGTTCGATAGCTCGACCAGCCAGATGTTCTTCCTGGGCGTCGACAAGACGAAATTCCGCCACGCCGTATCCCCCGGCGACAAGCTCGACCTGTACGTCGAGGTGATCCAGCACCGTTCCAACGTCTGGAAGCTGCGCGGCGAGGCAACGGTGGACGGCACGCTGTGCGCGTCCGGCGAGCTACTCGCCACCGTCGTGGACCGGGATTGACACCGGGCGTCTCGCTCGGATATTCAAACGACCGGTGCGAGGGCGTTGAATCTTTTTGTCTGCCCGCGCGTCTCACCATCCGCCGCACGACGCGGCACACGCATGAACTACCCGAAACCACTGATCAGTACCGTGTCAGCCGAACTCGTTTCGGTTCACGCTGGTCGAGTGGCTCGCGCGTGCGAACCAGGCTGACGGAGCCCGGTCGCTCGTAACGAGCGACTCCCGGCGGCAAGCGCGATCGAGCATCGCTCATCGCGATATCCCTTAGCGCCCGCGAGGTTCACCAAGACGTCATTGCACCGTCTGGTGCAATGGGTCGCGCTCGTACGGTGGCTTCTCAGGTGGGAGCAGCCGGCGCGGCCTTCCGTCCCTCATTTCTCGACCACCAGCGAGGGACTTTGGAAGCGAGCATTCGTGCTCGCGTCTCACCGTGCCGTCTATCGAGCCTCGCGTGCATCCGGCTCCGCCGGCGTCGATATCGGCAGGCAGACGTTTCTGGTTCTGCGTCGCCTGCCAGTCTCGGGCTCAGCCCGTGGTCGACAATGCCGAAGTCGGGTGCTCGGCCCGAGGGATATCCCGGCGAGCGATCCCTGTTACGATGCCGAGGCTCCATGCGTGATGTGACTCTGTTTCGCAGGCTGCTGGAGCGAGAGCTCGGCGGCGACGACTTGCCGGCGCTGCTGGTCGAGGCCGCCAAGGCTCCGCTCGGAGAGCGCGCGCTCATCGTCGGCGTGCTGGACCCGCTGCTCGAGAGCGAGCGGGCGGAGCTCCGCGCTGGGGGCGCACGGCTGCTCGGGGCAGGAGCGTCTCGCTCGGCACTGGCGTCGATCAACGGGCTGCTCGACGACGAGGACGAGACGGTGCGCGGCGCGGCGGTCGAGGCGCTGGTCGAGTGCGTGAGCTTCTCTCACGTGGCGCGCATGGCGCACGCGCTGTTCCACCCGCGCGCCGACGTGCGGCAGAAAGCGCTCGAAAACCTGCCCGAAGGCGCCAAGACCTACGCCTTTTACCTGCTCGGCGACGCCGAGACGAGCCAGCGCGCGCGCGCCGTTTCGGAGCTTCCGAGCTACGGCTGGCCGGCGCTGTTCGGCTTTCTCGAGGCGGGCATCCTGTCCGACGCCGAGGCGCGCGCCTACCTCGTCAAGCTCAAGAGCGACGAGCTCGTCGACGCCGCCGAACGTGGCCGCGCGCGACCGCTCGAGCTCCAGGACAGCTGGCTCGTTCAAGGCGCTGCGGCGGACGCCGACGGCGACAGCTTCGATCTGCTGTGGCGCCTGGTCCACGGCGGGGCCGAGCGCGACGAGCAGGCCGAGCAGCTGTCACGGCGCCTGAGCCTCGAGCTGCGCAAGCGGGGGCCGGAGCTGCGCCGTCGCGCCGCGGCCTCACTCTGCGCGGTCGCGCCCCGGCCGCTCGACGACGCCGTGCTCGAGGTCCTGGTCCCGTGTGAGCCGCGCGTGCTGGCTCACCACTGGATCCCGCTCGGCGATCGCCGCCGCGCCCTCGGCAGTCTGCTGCGCGCGGGTGGGCAGTGCCCCAAGCTTTCGGACCGCCATGTCCAGCTGCTGCTCAAGAGTCCGCTGGCGTACGACGATGAGGCGCTCGACCTCGTCGCCGTCGCGGCGCTGCTGCACCTCAGTGAAGCGCCGTACGAGCTCCTGAGCAAAACCAAGGCCATCGAGCTGGAAGCGATCGTGAGGAGCTTCGTCGCCGATCCACTGGCGAGCTCGGTGCTGCTCGCGGTGCCGGGCGGGCGCGCCGGCCGCGGCAAGCTGTTCGACGCCATCGCGCTGCGTTTGCCCGGCCAGGCCGCAGAGTTTCTGGCGCTGCTGGCCTGGGTGCTGCCGACCGACGAGCTCGACGAGATAGAGCGCCTCGAGGATCCGGCGCTGGTGCACGAGCTCTGTCAGGCGCTGCTGGCTCTGGCCAAGCGTCCGGGCGTGCGCTTCTCGAGCAACAAGCTCGCCCGGCTCGGCTACGTGCTGATGGCGAAGCTCGGGGCTGCGGGCAGGCTGTCGCTGCTGCAAAGCTACCTGAGCGCGGCGACGCCCGAGGACAACCCGTTTGGTATAGCCCTGCTCGAGGCCGATGCGCGCGCGGTGGTCGGCGATCTATGGTGTGAGCAGATGCTGGCGCTCGCGCCGCAGGCGCTGCTGGGGCTGATTGCGGCGCTCCCGTTCGCGAGTGGTATCCCGTGGTCGAAGGAGCGGGCGCTCGCCGAACGCCTGCGCGAGAGCCGCTCGCCGCGCCTGCGCGCCTGGGCTCACGAGCGGCTGCCCGACGAGGCGGCGCCCAAGTCCGCAGCCCCCGATCGTCGTCCGGACATCGTGCGCCGGATCCCGTGGCTCGAGCGCCTCAAGCTCATGCACGCTTCGGAGGTCGAGCTCGACGGCCTGCTGCTCAAGTTCGTCGGCGTTCCGTGCCTGGGGCTGACGTCCGGGTTGCGCCTGCATCGAGCCAGACTGTCGCTCGATGCCTGCGTCGCGCTACTGGGCTGCCACGACCGCGTCGAGCGTGTCTCCGCCGATTTCGCGCGTTTCGGCGTCGACGACGCCGCGTTCCTCGAAGCGCTCGAGGTCGGCGCCGTCAGCGCCTGGCTCGAGTGTGATCGTTTGCCGCTGCTCGGACGCTGCTGGCTCTACCGCTGGGAACGCCACGCCTTCGCCCTCGTCGCCCAGCTCGAGCGCAGCGAGCACGGCTTCGGCGACTTGCTCAGGGCAGCGTCGAAGTTCGACTCGGCGCTTCTGGCACGACGGGTCTGGGAAGCGCTCGTGCGCTGCTGGGAGCTCGTGCTCGCCAGAGAACCCGCGCGCGCGCTGAAGCTCACCCGCAGGAGCTGGGTGGAGCTCGCGGTCTCGGAGGTCGACGGTGAAGTCGGCGTCTCCGCTGCCCGGCTGCTGCGTTCGCTGCACCGCGCAGGGCTCTGGTCCGACGCTCTGCGCGCCGCCTTGCCGCGCCTCGAAGCGGTCCTACCGGATTGCACCAGCCAGGCTCGCACGGAGCTCGATGAAATAATCGGCGCGCGTGGTTTGCCGCCGCGCCAGTCCCCCGCGCGCGCCGCGCGCAGATCGAGCGCCGAAGAGCAGCTCGAATCGATCCGCGCCGGCACGGACGGCGAGCTGCTCATGAACCACTGTCGCGACAAGGACGATCGCGTCGTGCAGGCGGCGGTGCTGCGTCTGCTCGAGCTCGGCGGCAGCTTCGAGCTCCGGCTCGTTGCGCTGCTCGAAGAGCACGAGAGCGTGCCCGGCTGGTCGCGCATTGCCGAGGCGGTCCCGCTGTTCGCGCCGGCGGCCATCGCGCGTGTGCGCGACCTCGTGCAGCGCGACGCCGACGCCGAGGTCGTCTTCCGGCTGGCGCTCGCGCTGCTCGAACACGGCGACGAGAACGCGCTCGAGTGGGCGGTCGACGCCGCCTGCCGGCCAAGCCCGCGCGAGTGGTTCACGGCGCTGGACTTCTCCGCCATCGAGCAGGCGCCTTACGGCCTGCGCGTAAAGCTGACTCGCTCGCCGCACGCGCACGCCTACCGCCCGACGGTGCGCTATCTGCTCGAGCAGAGCGAACCCAGCCAGAGCCAGCAGGCGCTGCTGGGCGAGTTCCTGGAGCAGGGGACGGCACGCTTGCACGAGCTCCGCGTCGAGGTCGCGCTGTGGCTATTCGAGCGCGGTGACACACGCGGCCTGCCGCTGCTCTTCGCGCGAGCGGTGCCCGACGGCAAGGATTGGGACAAGGTGGGGCCGAAGCTCAGCGCCGCCGAGCAGGCGGCGGTGGCGCGGGCGGTGGTGCTGACCGGGCAGCGCATCCCGCCGGGGCGCGCCTTGCAGCTCCTGCCGGCGGAAGCCTCGTTCCCCGAGCTTCGCGCCGAGGCGTTGCAGCAGCTGCTCTCGGACTCCGCACACGAGAACACGGCCAAGGTGTTCGGCGCTGCGCTGCGCCGGCTCCTGTCGCGCTGGTTCGAGCGGCAGCACAAGCTTCGCACCGTCGCCGAGGTGTTCGCCTGGGGCACCCTGCGCGGCTACGAGCTGCTCGGTGCGCGCTACACCTTTCATCTGCTGGGCGCGACGAGCCTCGGTTACACGCGCTTCAAGGAGCGGCGTATCAACGTGTCCGCGGTGCCGATCCTGCGCGGCGACCGCCACGGCCGCGAAATCGTCGAGGGTCTCGTGCTGCACGAGCTCGGTCACCACGTCTACCACGCTGGTGACGCCTCCGAGGCGGTGTGGAAGCGCGCGCAGCAGGCCAAGCTGCACGGGCTGCTCAACCTCGTCGCGGACGAGCACCTCGAGCGCAACCTGCGCGCCGAGAACGCCGAGTACGGCGATCGCTTCAAGCGCCTGGCCGCCTTCGCCTTTCAGCACGCCGACCGCGAGGTGGCGCTGCACGTCTTGCTGGAGGCCCTGGCCGAGCGCGCCTTCAGCGTGCTCTCGCGCACGCGGCTGCGTCCGGCGCTGCGCGCGGGCTCGGTCGCCGTCGAATCGGCCGCGCTCTTGCACGAAATGGAGCGCGCCGGGCTCTCCTTCGCGCGCTTCGTGCGCGCACTGCGCATGGGTCTCGGTGATCGCCACGGCGACCCGCGCGTGGCGCGCGCTCTCGAGCTGTTCGGCAAGGGCTTTCGCAAGCAGGGCATGGCCGGGCTCTACGACGTCACCCTCGAGCTGCAGCGCATTTTCGGCTGGGAGTCGCGGCTGGTCGAGACCTTCGGCGGCCACGAAGGTCTGCCGCTCGACGAGCGCGACGAGAGCGTGCACGGCGAAGGTATCGACGATCAGAGCGTACAGCGCGAGGTCGAGCGGGTGCTCGATCCCGACGAAGCGCGCCGGCGGCGCGAGGCGAGCGGCAGCGGCGCCGGCGGTGGTGGCGGCTGGATCAACCTCAGCGGCGGCAGCGACTTCGAGCCGATCCGCGAGGTCAAGGTGCTCACGCCCGACGCCACGGCGCACCGCGAACGCGCCAGGAGCGTCGGCCGCCACGCTCGCCGCCTGCGCGAGGATCTCGAGCGCCTCGGCCTGGCTCGCGTGGCGGCGCGCCGGCGCACGAGCGGCCAGCGCTTCGACGTCGGGCAGGCTCTGGCCGTGGTCACGCGCGGCGATCCACGCATGCTCGTGGCGCGCGAGGTGCGCGACAACACCGATCTCTTCGTGGGCGCCCTGGTCGATTGCTCCGGCTCGATGACGTCCGACCAGAACATCGAGAAGGCTCGCTGCTTCGCCGTGCTCCTGGCCGAGGCCATTCGCGGCTTGCCCGGCGTCGACCTGCGCGTGTTCGGCTTCACCGACAGGCTGATCTACGACGCCGGCGACGCCAACCGCTGCGCCGCGAGCAGCCTGGAAGCGGGCGGCGGCAACAACGACTCCGCGGCGCTCGACCACGCCGCTCGCGCGGCTCGCGCCAGCCGGCGCCGAGCCAAGCTCCTGGTGATGATCAGCGACGGTCTGCCCACCGAGTGCACCGCGCAGTCGCTCAAAGCCCTGGCCATCAAGCTCTCGCGCCGCGAGGGCATGTGCGTCGCCCAGGTCGCCGTGCGCGAGATCGAAGAGCCCTGCTTCGAGAACTACGTCTTGCTCGAAGCCGACAACCTCGACGCCTCCGTGGCCCGCTTCGGCGCCACCGTGCGTCGCCTCGTGCAGCGTGCGATCGGCGCATAGCTATAACCAGCCTGGTATAGGCCGCCTGCACGCGCGCGCATCTTAGCCGCTCTTTCCGCGCGATCGTCACTGCGCTTGATCTTGGCGCAGCTCGTTGCAAGGTTCGGGTCTGCAAAGGGAGGGTTCATGTCATACGAATGTTCCGGGTGTGGACGGGTTCACGGCGGGCTGCCCCGCTTCTTCATGCGCGGTGTGCCGGAAACCAAGGAGGGACGACTGATCGAGGCGCACTACGACCATCCGTCGTTGTGCCGCAGCGCCGATCATTTTTACGTGCGTTGCAGGCTCGTCGTGCGCATCCTCGCCGATGCCGCTGCTCCGCTGGAGTTCAGCTGCTGGTGCGAAGTCAGCCGCGACGACTACGAGGCTCTGCTCGCCTCTCGTGACGACGAGACCTTCGGTTCGTTCTGGATGGCGGGAACGCTCGCGAACCCCGTCAGCGGCGTCCCCGATTCGTTCGGGACCCCCGTGATGTTCGAAGTGTTGCCGGGCGACCCGACGCCATGCGTGAAGTGGGTGGCGCCCGACACGGAGCTCGCGTTTTACTGGGAGGAAGGGGTCTCGCTGACCTTCTGGCACGAGCTCGCGTCGAGTGTCGCCGCCGCTGGAGCGGTGCACGAGTCGATGCGCAACGCTGAGTGAGGGCGAGGCAGATTTTGGTGTGGGAACACGCCGGCGCGTCATCGCCTGCCGCGCTCCGACACGCTCGAGCTCTGTCGCGCTACTCTGGTCAGTGAGAGCAGGCCTTGTACAGCGCGCTCGAACTCGTCATCGCTGCGTTCTCGTCAGCCATCCTGGTGCCG
>DATLIL010000142.1:0-3205 GCA_035539475.1 Polyangiaceae bacterium | reverse complement strand
CTGCGGGGTGTCTGGGGCGTTTTTCGTGGGGTGTCCGGGAACGCAAGTGAATTTTTTTCGTTGACACATCGCAATAGGTGGCAATATACGTCTTGCAACATACCCTCGGAGTGGCCATCCGGCCGCTCCACCCCCGTAGGGAGGCAACGAAAATGGCTGCAAAGAAAACCCGTACCAAGTCCGCTCGTAAGCCCGCTGCTAAGAAGGCCCCCAAGGTCGCGAAGAAGCGCGGCAAGAAGAAGGCCGGCAAGCGCAAGAAGAAGGCCGCCAAGAAGGGCTGATTCGCAGCAGCCTGGATTTCGCGGCGGTGAAAACCGGCGCGGCCCCAGGCTGGGCGACTCCGACGCTCCTTCGGGAAAGTCGGGTTTGCCCTTGAGCCGGAGAGCCCGTGACCGGGTTGTTCTTCCGTAGCGGTCAGTTTCGATTGGCCGCTACCCGGCTCCCTCAGCAGAGCTGTCGCGCGCTGACCTCATCCGTGAGGGTGAGTGGCAGCGCGAGGCGCCTCAGCTAAGAGTCCCGCAAGCCGCTCGATTCGTCGTGCGGCAGCGGGCCGCCGAGGCACGATTCAATCGTCGCCTTGGAGCCGGGCGTGCAGGTGAGACTCGTGCTTGCCTGTGCGCCCGGCAAAGATGGTTCTAGACGTCGTGCGCTCAGTTCCGATCGGCGTCCCACTCGCACGTTCCAGTGTCTGACGTGCAGGTGCCGATCATCTGATCGCCGCTGATCGTGCCTTCACACGATCCGCCCATATCGTTGACGAAGCTCAGCTCGTTGCCGTCGACGCTGCCCGTGAAGGTGACTGGGCCCGCCAGCGAGTTGCAACTCACCGTGATCGAGCACTCGCTCTGAGCGACGGTGCAGTTCAGCGAGAAGCAGCCGTTGATGGCCCAACTGCCCGCGGTGTTCGCGCAGTTGTCGTCGTCATCGTCATCGTCTCCTCCGCACGCCGTAGTCACGGCGCACGCGAGGAGCAGAACCGCAGCTAGGTTTCGCATCATCCAGCCACGCTAGCCGGAAACGCTGCCGCTCGGAAAGTAGCCTGTCTACTCGCCGAGATAGAGCTTCAGGCTCGCGGCGGCGGCGCGGCGATCGAAGATGGAGCCGCTGAGCTCGTCGCGCTTGCAGATGTCCTCGAACAGGCGCTGCAAGAAGCCGTGGAACGCCATGCACTCGTCGATCGCGGCCTCGAGCCGCGCCGGATCGACGAGGTCCGTGTCCTCCAGGCGGGACATGGCCGTCATGAAGGCATCGAAGCGCGGATAGTCCGCAGAGCGCAGCAGCGGGTAGCCCATGGCGCGGAAGTACGAGAGGAACTCGCGCACGTACTGGAAGTTGTAGATCGGAGCCCAGCCGTCCTCGGCGGGTGATGCTTGAGCCTTGGTGTAGAAGGCGCGCACGATCTGGGCGAACATCCAGACGTCGCGCCGCAGCCGCTCGCTCGTTTCGCGACGGGCGGCCTGATCGTCGAACACGCCGCCTTCTTCGAGCTGGACGCCCAGGGCCTTACCCAGGAACAAGATCGAGTTCTTCAGCGCTGGGCGCAGGTTGTCGATGCTGAGCTGGAGCGACTGGCGGAAGTCGCCCAGCCGCGGCTGGGTGCCCGGAGCCGGCAAATCGTGCTGGAAGGCGCGGCGCATCTCGAGGCGCAGAGAGCCGGCAATGCCTTCGAGAGCGCTCTTGATGCTGATCAAGCGATGGCCGGCAGCTCGCATCGCGGGGGCGCGCGTCATGAGCTCGGAGGCCGGAACGTGCAAGAGGTCACGCTCGAAGCCGTCGGCGAGCAGGCCACCGGCTCGCTGCCTCAAGTAGTCACTGAGAGCGCGGGCGTCCGAGCGCAGCACGCTGAGCACCAGGTACGCGGCGCCGATCTGCTGGCGGCGCCGTGTGGTGTCGACGGCGATGCGGTTGAGCAGCGCCAGGTAACGCAGCATGCGAAACAGCGACAGGAACGTCAGCGCCACCAGGCGGTGCGCTTCCACGCCGGGCACGCTGCGGATCAGATCGAGCACCTGCGCGCTCTTGATGCGATCGAACTCGGGCCGAAACTCCAGCGCATTCAGCGGATTGAAGTACGTGTTGCGGTCGACCTCGCGGTAGACGTTGGCGAGCACCGCGTGAAACAGGCGGAAGGGCACGCGCGCAGAGCGCAGCACGCCCTCGGTGACCTCGCCGGCCGCGGTCAGGCCGTGGCGCAGCGTGATCAGGCTCTCTTCGGGTGAGGTCTGGGCCGTGCCCTCGCGCAGCAGGCGGGCTCTGGCGCTGTCTTCCGGCAACACCGTCTCGAGGTAGCGGTGGAAGACGAAGGCGCGATCCAGAGAGCCCAGCAGGTAGCGCGCCAGCGACACCGTGCGCTGAAGGCCGTCGCGGTAGACCTGGAGCGCGGCGCGAAAGTCCTGCGCCACGACCGGTGTCTTGCGCGGCGGGCCGGGGTGGTTGCGCGGATTGGAGAAGCACGCCGCGGCCTTGAGCAGCACCTCGAACTCGAAGAGCAACTCGTCCTTCGAGTCGACCTCGAGCGCGTTGAACCATTGCTCGCGGACGCCGCGCTGCTCCTGCTTGAGCGCACGTGTTCCGCTCAGGAGGTCGCTGTAGGCGTCCTTCTCCGGAGGCGGGCTGGTGGAGAGGCGAAGGGCTGCTTCGGCCATGCGCCGCGCGTCAGCGGGGATTGAAGTTGTACGGGTAGTTGACCGTCGTATCCATGCCCCGCGACGAGGCTGGGAACTTGATGCCCTTGATCACCTTGATCGCGCAGTCGGCCACGGGCGGCGACTTGAGCGTCGAACGTTCGACGTTGAGCTCGATGTTCTTGATGTTGCCCTTCGGGTCGAGCACGAAGTGGATGACCATGTCGCCCTTCAGGTCGGGAATGTCCTTGCGCGCCTTGTCGTAACAGTCGCGCACCGGCTGGCGCTGGTCCTTGACCAGCTTGCTGATCACCTCGACCGTGCGCGTCTCTTCGCCCTTGGTATCCGGATTGGGGGTCGCGGCTTCGGAGGGTGCCGCGGGACTTCCGCTCTTTGCGGAGTCCTCACCCTCCCAGCCGCCACCCTCGTTGGCTGCCGGCGCGGCGGCGGGGCCTTCGGCGGCTGCCGGCGCGGGCTCCGCAGCTGGCTCTGCGGCAGGTGCCGCGGCCGCCTGATCGGGGCTCTGTGCCGAGGGCTCGCTTCCGCCGCAGGCGAGCAAAATGAATGGAACGGCCCAGGCA
>DATLIL010000141.1:0-3177 GCA_035539475.1 Polyangiaceae bacterium | reverse complement strand
CCGGGAGCACCCTGAGCACGAAGGCCTGCGTTACCTGGTAGCCACGATCTACGTCAGCCTCGGCCAGAACGAGAGCGCACGCCTCGAGCTCGAGCAGCTCCTGACGACCCGGCCCGACAATCCCGACGCGCGCTATCTCGCTGGCGTGCTCGCTGCCGAAACCGACAGCGACGAGGCGCGCGAGCACTTTCGAAGGTACCTCGACGTCGCCCCTCGCGGCCGCCGCGCGGCTGAGGTCAGAAGCCGCCTGTCAGAACTCGCGATCAGGGAGACGGTGCGCGAGCGCAGCGACGGCGCGAGCGAGGCGGCCCAATGATACCCGCCGATCTGTTCGACAGTGCTCTGCGCGGCTTCCTGGAGCCCATCTTACCGTTCCTCGACGACGAGTCCGTCACCGAGGTCATGGTCAACGGCCCGAGCGACGTCTTCATCGAGCGCAAAGGCAAGCTGTCGAAGACCGAGGCGACGTTTGGCTCCGCAGAAAAGCTCCTCTCGGGCCTGCGCGTCGTCGCCCAGTACGTGGGACGCCCGCTCGACGAGCAGCACCCCATCCTCGAGGCCAGACTCCCGGACGGCTCGCGCGTTCAAGCGCTGCTTCCACCGGTCTCGCCCGATGGTCCCAGCGTGGCGATCCGGCGATTCTCGAAGGAAAAGCTCACGCTCGGGCGCCTGCTCGCGCTCGGGGCGCTGACGCTCGATGCCGCCGAGACGCTCCGTGTGCTGGTCGAATGCAAACAGAACATCGTGGTCGCAGGCGGCACGGGTAGCGGAAAGACTTCCATGCTCAACGCGCTCTCCGCCCTCGTGCCGGAAGGCGAGCGCATCGTCGTCATCGAGGACGCCCGCGAGCTGCAGCTCCAGCGCGAGCACGTCGTGCAGCTCGAAGCGCGTCCCGCCGATGCGAGGGGCAAGGGCGCCGTCACGATTCGCGATCTCTTCAAAGCCACGCTGCGCATGCGGCCCGACCGCATCGTGCTCGGTGAGATCCGCGGCGGCGAAGCCCTGGATCTCGTGCAGGCGATGACGTCGGGGCACGGCGGCTGTCTCACCACGGTTCACGCCACGTACCCCATCGACACGATGAACCGCCTCGAGACCATGGCGCTCATGGGCGGCGTCGAGCTGCCGCTCGTCGCCCTGCGCACCCAGCTCGCCTCGGCCGTCGACATCATCGTTCAGGTCTCGCGATTCCGCGACGGCAGGCGCGGCGTCACCCACATCACGGAAGTTTGCGGCGTGGATCCGACGCACGGGTACCGCCTGAAAGATCTGTTCGCCGCGATCCCCCAGCACCGCGGCGACGGGACGGTGGCGCTTGATCTCGAGCCCACCGGTGTCATCCCCGACTGCTATCCCCTGCTCCAATCGCATGGGCTCGACCTGCCTCCTGTCGTGCACGAGGCCCATCGCAAGGCGCGCGGGATTCAATGAGGCCTGTCATGCCCTTGCAAGAATTCAAAGCTTCTCCACCACTCCCGTTGGACGAGTCGCTCTGGCTCGAAGTTCGCCTCGGCGATCAGCTCCGGCTCTTCGAGCTCCGAACCGGCGACGACCGCGCGATCGTCGTCGGTGCCGACATCCGCTCCCACGTGCGGGTCGACCGCCCCGGTGTTGCACCGGTCGAGTTCCACTTCGAGCGAGATGGAAGCGAGGTCTACGTGGCACCGGGCTATCAAGCCGCTCTCCGAGTCAATACCGAGCCAGTGCGATCGCGCACTCGACTGCCGCGCGAGGCATTGGTCGAGATCCACGGCGTCTCGCTCGATGTGCGGGTGCTGGACCGGCAGCCCGACGGCAGCCCCCCACCTTTCACCCCGGAAGCCACTGCCGAGCACGTGCGGTCCTACCAGGTCGACCATCCACTCGACGCGGCGACCGTGCGCTTTCGGGTTCCGGGATCGGACGCCGGTCCCGAAACGAGCACCGTCGAGCTCTCCACGAGGATGTTCCGACGACCGGGGGCAACGGCTGAGGTCGAGAGCGAGCCCGCGACGACTGAGTTCGTGCGCCAGGCGCCGGAGGATGAATCCCTCATGCACGACACGGCTCCGCTGGGCCCTCCGTCCACCGAACGGTTGGTGCAACCGCCGGTTTCGCTCGAGGACACGGCTCCGCTGGCCTTCGAGCGAACGCTCGTCATCGAGCAGCCAACTGGCAAGACGAGTCCCGAACCGGTGGTTGTCCAGGAGCCAGGTGCCGCATGGGAGCGAACGCTTGCGATACCGAAGCCGGTAAGTCCCGAAGCGGTGGTCGTCCAGGAGCCAGGTGCCGCATGGGAGCGGACGCTTGCGATCCCGAAGCCGATCGCATCTCCGCCAGCACCAGCTCCCGCGCACCCGACGCCGCCACCTATCGCCGCTGATCAAAGAGCCCCGAGCACACCAGAAGCGGCCTTTCTCGAGACGCGAGCACTGGGCTCGATGACGGCTCGCGGAGAGCTCGACGTCGCACCAGCGGCAAAGGCTGCTCCCCCGATTTCCCCTGCGCCGATCGTGATGCTCTCGGCTCCGATACTCTCGGCTCCAGCGAAGACTCTGCCGAGCGCAGAGCCGATCGTCGAGCCTTGCCCGAAGACGCCGAAAACGGACGTGCGCCCTGAACCGAGGGTGGACGCTGCGCCAGCTCAGCGGGAATTCGAACCAGCACGCCCAGCTCCACGCCTTCACACTCGCGCGAAGCCGCAGGAAGGACTGAGCGCGAGCCTGAACGAGGCGACGACGGCGTTCGAAGTGTTGCGCGTCCCGCAGCCCGCGGCCAAGCCCGCGCCGGAGGCGGAGCCCACGGCGGCTGAGCGCGCCCGCGCTGATTCGACGATAGCGCCTGGGCCAAGTCCAAAGCTCAGCCTGGCTGCGCGGCTCGGTCTTCAGGTCAAAGCTCGGCCCGTGCCGGTGATCGCCGCCGCGCTCGGTGTCGCGCTGGTCGTCGGCCTCGGGTCTGCGAGCCTGACCAAGGCTCTCTCGTCATCCACGCCAGCGCCAACGCTCGCTCGATCAGCCAGCAGATCAGCGGTGCCACCTCCGCGCTCGGCACCGGCGGTCCCCACCCAGGTCCCCAGGAGTACGCCCGCCGCGGTGACCGCCTCCGTGGCGGTGCCTGCAGCGCCGGCCTCATCCGACCCGGCAGCGCCGAAGGCCAAGTCCGGGCAGCCCGCGGATCCCGAGCTCGCGGCAGCCGTGT
>DATLIL010000140.1:0-5599 GCA_035539475.1 Polyangiaceae bacterium | reverse complement strand
TCGGTGGGTGGCGAAGGCGGCGAAGGCGGCGAGCTCGCAGGCGGAGCGCCAGGCCTCGGTAAGTTGAAGTTCAGCACGCAGCAGGCGAACAGCGCATGCGAGGGCCTCGACCGAGAGAACCCGGCGACGCTCTACCTCTCGGCGGATGACTCGAGCTCGATGGCTTCGCCCGTGATCGCGCGGCACTTGATCCGCTCCGGCCAGCGCGTTGCTGCCGGTCTGGTTCGCCCGTACGAGTTCTTGAACTACTACGACTTCAGCTTCGAGCCTGCGGAGAAGGGCAAGGTTCGCGTCGTGCCTCAGCTCTCGTCGTGCCCCGTCGACGGTGCGCTGAGCTTTCAGGTCGCGCTGCAGAGCGAAACGCGCGAGGCCGAGCAGCGAGCGCCGCTGAATCTGACGCTCGTGCTCGATACGTCGGGATCGATGGCCGGAACTCCGCTGGAGCTCGAGCAGGCTGCCGTCCGCGCCATCGCCGGCCAGTTGAAGGCGGGCGACGTGGTGTCGGTGGTGACCTGGAATACCGACCAGCGAGAGCTGCTGACCGCGCACGACGTCGAAGGCACGCCCGATGCCGCGTTGCTCGGAGTGGCAGAAGCACTGCAAGCAGGCGGCGGGACCGATCTGGATGGTGGTCTGCGCCGCGGTTACGAGCTCGCCCAGGAGCAATTCTCGACGGAGCGTATCAACCGCGTCGTCGTGGTGAGTGACGGCATCGCCAACGTCGGCGAGACGAACGCCGAGATGATTGCCAGTCATGCCAACGACGAGGAGGGTGGCAGCGGCATCTATCTGGCCGGCGTCGGCGTGGGAGACGGTGTGAACGATACGCTCTTGAACGTCGTGACGGACGCGGGGCGCGGCGCCTACATCTACCTCGACAGCGAAGACGAGGCCGAGAAGATGCTGGGGGATCGCTTCCTCAGCGTGATCGACGTGGCGGCGCGTGCTGTCCGGCTGGAGCTCACCTTGCCCTGGTACTTCCAGGTCCAGAAGTTCTACGGCGAGGCCATCTCCACCGACGCCAGCAAGGTTTACCCGCAACACCTCGGCCCGAACGACGCCATGCTCTTCTTCCAGATCCTGCAGGCCTGCGACTCCTCGCTGATCAACGGCGCCGACACGATCAAGCTACGCGCCACCTGGGAGACGCCGTTCACGCGCGAGGCTCGCGCGTTCGCCAGCGAGCTCAGCCTCAACGATCTGGCCGGCAGCGACGCGACGCTCGCGAAAGCAGCGGCCATCGCCGGCTATGCCGAGGCGCTCGTTGCCGCCGACCTGGCGCCCGACGCAGGTAGACGCAGTGCGGTCCTGCGTCGGGCGATCGACAACGTGCTCGCCGTCCCGCAGCATGCGAGCGATCCCGACCTGGTGGAGGTCCTGGGGCTGCTCGAGGCTTACAGGGGGGAGTGACGTCCGCACTCACTCCGTCATGAAGCGGACGTCGTCGATGCAGAGCGTGCCGTTGGTGGGTGCGTCGGGGCCGCGGGCAGTGAACTTCCACTCCATCTGCACGATGCTCTCGGGATCGAGCTCGAACTTGGCGGGCTCGGGCGAACCGTCCCACTGCTTCAGCTCGTCCCAGCTGAAGCAGTACTCCTTGTAGTTCTCCGGATCGAGCTCGTCGATCGCCGCCACGTGGCCGTACCAGCAGTTGGCGATGAGCACGCAGGAGCCGCCGGAGCTCGTAGGAACGGTGTCGCCGGTGCCGATGCCGAACTCGATCGGGCCGCCGGCGTCGACTTTACCCTTGGCCCAGAAGCACACGCCCTTGTGGATCGAGGCGTCGTAACCGCAGGCGGGCGTCAGCGGCGTCAACACCAGGTTCGCGCCCCAGGTAGCAAATCCGCTCGCGTCCATGCACCAGCCGGCGGAGCCGTCGCGGCCGCTGCCGGCGGTCGGCTTTGCGCCGGTGAAGAGCCCGTCGGCGCTGCCGTCGCTGTTGACCGACCATTTGCCGTTACGACCGTCGACGGCGTTGATCGAGGTGTCGGTGTCCTCGAAGTCGTCGAGCAATGCGTCGGAGCCCTCTGCGCTTGCACACGTACGCGTAGGGCCCGCGCTGGTGCCGCCGTAGCTGAAGCCTCCGTAGCTGCTTCCAGCACTTCCGCCGCTGCTACCACCGCTTCCGCCGCCACCCATGCCCGCGCTCATGCCGCCGCTGCCAGCGGTGCCGCCATCGCTGCCTCCGGTTCCTGCGCCGTCACCAGCGGCGCCGCCGCTTCCGCCGAGTGTTGCAGAGCCCGCCCCTCCGCCTGCGCCGGCAGCGGGGGTCGTCGTCGTTCCCGCGCTCGCGCCGCTGTTCGTCGCAGAGGGGCCTGCTGGTGGCGAGCCGCCGTCTGCGCTGCAGCCCCCGAGCGGTGCGGCAGATGTCATGACGATTACAGATAAAATCAATGTGTAAAAACGGTCGTTTGGCATGAGGTCGCGCTTCAGCAAGCCGCATGCCCCAGCCAAAACCAGCGGCGAACCCCGGGCGCGTGCAGACGACACGCAAGCTTTGTCGGCACAGATAACGCAAAGGTCGTCGTTGTCGTCGGGGAAGGGCAGCAGAGAAATCGTCAAGACGCGGAGCACGCCGCGCGCTTCATGAACGTTCATGAATGCGGCTGATCCCGCACGCCCACACGCGCGCACGTTGGGTGAGCGAGTGTTGCCGTGGACGCGTGCCGAATTCTTTGTCCCACTTTAATTAATCGGCCCGCTAGTTCCCACTTAGCACGGGCACGTCAGATCGATATGGTCGAAGGGTGGCGAGCTGGGGACCGCCACGAGGGAAGCAACCGCACTCACGCGAGAGCGTGCGTGCACTCGGAGGGCTCATGACCATCATCAAACGTGCCGCATCCTTGGCCTGTGCTCCGTGTCTCTTCACTGCACTGGCGCTCACCGCAGCTTGCTCTGCCGATCCCGGAGCGGACGCAGAACGAGTGGACGACGTCCAGCTCGGCGTGCAGCCGATCACGCTCGACGCGCGACGCTCGCTGGCCGTGACGGACCGACCGATCCTCGATCGCTTCTCGTTCCAGCGCGTGCTCGATCAGCTGGTGGCCGACAGCGGCGTCCCCGGGCTCACTTCGGTCGCACTGTTTCAGCAGTGGTGGGATACGCAAAATCCCGCTGAAATTCCCGGGCCAGCGCCTCACTGCAACGACGTGGTGGATCCCGTGCTCGGCACGACGCTCAACGGCTATCCCTACTTCTGCCGGCCGTACCCGTCGGAAGGCTACCAGTCGAGCTGCGATCCCTTCACTCAGCCGAGCGCCTGCTCCTACGTCCCCATCGGCCTGTTCAACCGCTTCGACCTCGCGCCCGAGGACGGCTCGCACTGCGGCGAGTACCGCGTCGTGTTCGCCAAGGAGAGCGGCATCGCCGCCACGAACGAACGCAACCTCCTGATCTTCGAAGCGACGTTGATGAACCCCATCCCCGAGAAAGGGCTGAAGGGTTGCAAGAAGATCGTCGACGTCTGGTCCGACCTCAGCAAGGAACCCGACATCGAAAAGCGCGCTGATGTGCTCGAAGAGTTCTACTTCGAAGGCATCAACGGCGGGCCGCCGGTGATCTCCGCCGCGCACTTCGGCGACAACGCGCTCGGCGTGGGGCAGGTGCGCACCAACCAGTTCGTGATCACCACGAGCGGCTGGTCGCTGCGCGAGTACAAGTTGCTGGACGGGCAGTTCGTGCCCCACTCGAACCGCAACAATCCATTCGGCGGGCTGTTCGAGCCCGGCTCGGAGCACGCGCAGGCCGCGGCGTTTCGCGCTTCCTTCGCCGACCAGGTCGCGAGCCTGGCCGGCGCCTCGCTCGACGCGGTCAATATGGACAGTCCGTCGCAGTTCGACTCGGGCCAGAGCCAGGCTTCGGGCACGACGGCCGCAGAGATGCGCTACCTGGAGCGCCTGGGCTACGGGCCCAGCGACCTGCGGACCGCGATCCAGGACAAGCTGACTGCGCTGGGTAGCACGCTGACGCCGGACGAGATCGCGCTGCGGGCTCAAGCCATGAGCTGCGCCGGCTGCCACCGCCTGAACAACGACGTGGCGATCGGCGGCGGTCTCACCTGGCCGTCCGCGCTCGGCTTCGTCCACGTCAGCGAGCGCGAGACCGAGAGCGTCGACGGCGTGACGCGTCAGCGCATCTCCGACGCCCTGGTCAACGAGTTCCTCCCCCACAGAAAGGTGGTCATCGAGGACTTCCTCAACAACAAGCCGCGTCCGTCGAAGGGCCCCAAGTGCCCCATCGGCGGACGGCACTCGCACGGCTGAGCCGATTTCGGGCTACATTCGCCGCGCATGCTCGCTGCGCTCAAGCCGCTCCTCGTCCCCGCCGCGCACTGGGTCGACCTGCAGTGGTCGGTGACGGTGGAGCAGCTCGAGCGCATTGCGCCGCGCGCCCGCGGCCGGCTGCTGGACGTCGGCTGCGGCAGCAAGCCGTACCAGCGCATCTTCGAGGCCCACGTCGACGAGTACGTGGGCCTCGAGCTGAAAGAGTCGTTCGATCGCACCGCGGCCGCCGCGAGCGGGGCACCCGACGTGTACTACGACGGCAAACGCATGCCGTTCGAGGACGAGAGCTTCGACACGATCCTCTGCATCCAGGTGCTGGAGCACACGCCCGAGCCGCAGGCGTTGCTCGACGAGATCGCGCGAGTCCTACGCCGCGGCGGCCTGCTCGTGCTCAGCGCGCCTTTCGCGTTCAGGCTGCACGAACAGCCGCACGACTACTTCCGCTACACGCCCTTCGGGCTCGACGCGATGTGCCGGCGCGCGGGCCTCACGATCGAGGACACCTGGGCCCAGGGCAGCCTGTGGAGCGTGCTCGGGCACTCGCTGAACTCGTTCCTGGCCTTTCGCGTCGGAGCGCTCGAAGGCTTGCTGCAGGCGCTGGGCAAGCTCACGCACGAGGAAAGAGCCTCGCGCGCGAGCTTCTGGCGCGCTCCGCTGGTCGTGCCCGCCATGGTCGCGGTCAGCGCCGGTGCCCGTGCGCTCGAGCGGCTCGTGCCCGACCAGAGCATGGCGCTCGGTTATCAGGTGATCGTCAGCAAGCCCTGACGCTCAACGGACGTAGGCGCAGGCGGCCGTGACATAGACGAGGAAACCCAGCCCCGTCCCGTTCTCGTCGTAGCTGGCGCTGCAGGCGGGACGACCGCTTGCGCTGGATTGTACGACTGCGGTCTCGCCGATCCTGCCGGTGGTCGAGGACGAGCACTCGGTCAGCGCCTGCCCATCGGGGCACGACGCTTCAACGGTCTTGAAGGCGGGGTCGCAGAAGAGGACACAGCCGTTCTTCGTCACGCTATCGAACGTCTGGACGACGTGCGAGTCGAGGACGAATCCAGCGGAGCTCCGGCCGGTGATGTTGTCCCAGGCAACGGTCGCGCCGCTGCCCGGCGTCGCCAGCGCGGAGCGCAGGCCGCCGACGGCGGTGTCCGTGTAGCCCTGAGCGCTCGTCACGGCGGCGGCATCACCCGACGCGCGGGTCGCAGCTTCATCGCTCAACGCCTGCTGGGCGGCGAGTGCGTCGGCGGCGCGTCGGGCGTCAACGGCGGCGATCTCCTGCGCCAGCGCCGTGTCTCCGGCCTGCCGGGCCACTGCCTCGG
>DATLIL010000139.1:0-9620 GCA_035539475.1 Polyangiaceae bacterium | reverse complement strand
GTGCCGAACCAGCGCGAGCCCCAGCCCGAGCCCGCCCACCCGGCGAGTGGTGGACGAGTCCGCTTGCCTGAAGCGCTCGAACACCAGCGGCAAGAAGGCTGGCTCGATGCCCTTGCCCGTGTCGGACACGACGAGCACGACTTGCGAGTTCTTCATGCCGACGGAGAGCCGTGCCTTGCCGCCCGGATCAGTGAACTTCACCGCGTTGGAGAGGAGGTTCCAGACGACTTGCTGCAGGCGCTCCGGATCCGCGACGAGGAGGCAGGAATCCGACTCCGGCTCGAACTCGAGCTTGATCTTCTTGGCGTCCGCCGAAGGCCGCACGACCTCGATGGCGTCGCGTGCGATGGCCACGAGATCACTCGGGCGCGGGTCGATCCGCAGCTTGCCGGTGATCACGCGGGAGACGTCCAGGATGTCGTCGATGATCTTGACCTGGGCCTGGGCGTTGCGGTGGATGACCTCGATCGGCTTCTTGGCGCTGGGCTCCTTCAGGCGATCCTTGAGCAGGGTGGCCCAGCCGAGAATGGCGCTGAGCGGCGTTCTGAGCTCGTGCGAGACCGTCGCCAGGAACTCGTCCTTGATCCGGCTGGCTTCTTCCGCGGCGCTGGCCGCGTGCTCGGCGCTCCGCGCCGCCTCCTGCGCTCGCTGGTAGAGCTGGGCGTTTTCCAGGGCAGCGCCGGCGCGGCGCCCGAGCTCCTCGGCCAGGGTGATGTCACTCGCGCCGTAGCGCCGTTCGGTTTCGGACGAGACCAGCGCGATCACGCCGAGGATCTGAGCGCGGTCGCGGATGGGGACGAGCATCGCAGCGCGAACGCCCAGCGCCCGCAGCGCAGCGTAGGCCTTGGGGCTGCTGGCGGACCTTGCCAGCATTTCGTCCGTGATGTCGTTGATGACCTCCACCACGCCCGTGCGGACCACGTTCCAGAGCCCACGCGAACGGCCGGGATCGGGAGGAAACTGCTGCTGGTACCGCGTCACGGCGTCGATCTTGTCGGGATCGGCGTGCGTCCTCGCGATGTCGCGCAGACGCCCGTCCTCGAGCAGATAGATGGAGCACCAGTCCCCGAGACCCGGCACCAGGATACGACCCAGCGTCGAAAGCATCTCCTCGTACACCAGCGAGCTGCCGAGCGCCGCGGTCGCGTCCGCAAGGTAACGGGCGTGGATCTCACGCAGATGCTCGATCGTGACGTCGTGCCAGATGTTGACGGCGAGCTCGGGCTTGCCCTCCGCGTCCAGCACCGGGCTGGCGCGCAGCTGTATCCACCAATCGCGCCCGGTGCTTCGCTCACGCACGTGAATGAGGGCGCTGGCCGCTTTCTCTCCGGCAAGCACGCGCTGGGCGGGCAGCTGTTCCCTCGCCAGCGGCTGGCCCTCGCGATCGAACAGCTCGAAGCGCGCGGAAATCTCCTCCGGCGGCGTCTGCATCATCTCGGAACCGGAGTCGAAGCCGCAGAACCTTGCGGCTTCGCCGTTCGCGAACACGACCTTACCGCGGCGGTCCTGCAGGGTGATGCCGTCGGCGACTCCTTCCAGAACGATCTCCAGCCGCGCGCTCAGCGCCCGGTAGCGAGCCTCGCTCTCACGTAGCCTGCGCTCGCCTTCTTTTGCGGCGTCGCGCGCGGTCTGCTCGGTCAGCAGCCGCCGCTCGGTCTCCTCCGCCTCGCGCCTGGAAGTGAGATCGCGGGTCACCTTGGCGAAACCTCGGAGCTCACCGTGCTCGTCGCGCAGAGCGGTAATGACGACGTTGGCCCAGAACAGCGAGCCGTCCTTGCGCACACGCCAGCTCTCGTCCTCGTAGCGCCCTTCACGCCGCACCGCTTCCAGGATCTTCTCCGGCTTACCTGCGGTGCGGTCCTCGGCGGTGTAGAAGATCGAGAAATGCTGCCCGATGATCTCGTCGGCAGCGTAGCCCTTCAGACGACGAGCCCCGGGGTTCCAGGTCGACACGCGACCGGTCTCGTCGAGCATGAAGATCGCGTAGTCGATCACCGCGTCGACCAGGTGGTGGAACTTCTGCTCGGCTCGTCGAGCGCGTTCCTCTGCAGCCTTTCGCGCCGTCATGTCTCGCGTGACCTTGCCGAAGCCTCGCAACCGGCCCGCGTCGTCACGCAAGGCCGTGATCACCACGCTGGCCCAGAAACGCGTACCGTCCTTGCGGACGCGCCAGCCCTCGTCCTCGACCCGTCCTTCCCTGGCGGCGATGTCGAGCTCGCGTGCTGGTTTGCCGGCCACGACGTCTTCGGCCGGATAGAACCTCGAAAAATGCTGACCGATGATCTCTTCGGCCTGGTAGCCCTTGATCAGCTTCGCCCCGGGGTTCCAGGTGGTCACTCGCCCCTCGAGGTCGAGCAAGAAGATCGCGTAGTCGACGACGCTCTCGACCAGTAAACGATAGTCGTCCCACGATGGCGTGGAGACAGTCGGCTGATCGACGGGAGTGTGAGACGACATGCTCGTTCCGAAGCGACGGGGCGACGGGGCAGCTCTTCATGCCTTACCGCGAACGAGCAGAGCGTCAACCGTCAAAGGGCCTGTCCCAGCGTGAGCTCAAAGCAGAGTCGCCACACGTTGCCGCTCGAAGGTTGCAACGACGCCGCGCAGCGTCTCGGCAGCGATCGGCGACACGAAGCAACCCAGCGCGCCGAGGCGGCGCGCTGCGAATTGCACTTCTTGTTCGTCGGCGACGGCGCTCACGAAGATGAGCGGCAGCTCTGGAACGCGGCGGCGCAAGGCCTCGGCCAGCATGATGCCGTTCATACCCGGCATCATCACGTCGAGCACGGCGAGGTCGATCGCAAGACGGCTGGCCTCGGCGAGCGCCTCGATCCCCGATCCAGCGCACACGATCTCGCGTCCTGGATCGCGCAGCGTCGCCTCGAGCGCGACGAGATTGCGCTCCAGGTCGTCGACGACCAACACTCGAATGCCCACGGCGCGAACGTAGGATGATGTGGCTCGAGCAAGCAAGGAACGAAGCCTCGAAAGCGCGTTCCGAAGCGGCTGAGAAGAATCGCGCACCACGCGGAGTGTGGCAAAAATGGCCACCGATCGCGCGCGGATCGCGCGATTGAATAACCTTACTGGGTGAGTGCGGGTGTTGCAGAACGACCCACGCAGACAGCCCCTTTCGACGTAGCCACGGCACCTCCACTTCCGGCAAACTATGTTGGTCTCCGCCGGTACGGACACGGAACGTCCTCATGGTCAGCACCTCCAGCGTGCAACGGCAGCCTCGCCTGGTCCTCTGTCCCTACGGCATTGCTGTCGACCGCCAAACCGTGTGCACCTCGATCCTCCACCACTGTGGGGGCGACGTGAGTCGCTTGATCGACGGTCCCGCGGGCGAAGAGCCCTTCTTGAAGCATCTGCAGCGCCTGAGCGGCATGCTGGCCGCCGTGCGACCGCCGCTCATCCTGCTGACGGGCGTGACGCCACTGATGTCGCGGGTCGTGCTGCTACGCGAACGGTTCGAAGCCGAGCTCCCATCGTTGCGACACGCCGACTGGCTGCTCTTCCTGGACGGGGACGCGGTGGCGTTCACCAAGGACGCATTGCGACTGGGCCGTCTCGAGCGACTGTCGAGCACGGCTATCTGGCATGGCCCGGCTCGCAAGCGCTACCTGGTCGTCTCGGCGCAGGGCGATGACGCCGCGGATCTCGAGAACGGCATGCTCGCCCTCGCTCATTCGACGAACCTCACGTCCGTAGCCTCCTAGAGGCTCCGATCTGGCCTCCCCTTGCGGTTGTGAGGGCTTTCCGGCGTAGTATGCCGCCGGATGCGCGGTCGCTGGCGGACATGCTGCGTTCTCGTGGCGTTCGGCCTGGCGTCATCGAGCTCGAAGGCGTTCGCTGACGCGGCGACGAGCCTCGACTGGCAGGCGCCGCCCGAGTGCGCGCGCATGAGTGAGGTGGCCGCGGCAGTGAGCCAGCAGCTCGGCCGGCCCGCCTTCGGCGCGCGGAGCGACGACGTGGAGCTCGTGGTGCGCGTGAGCATCGCGGTTCAGCCCTCGGGGCGGTACCTGGCGCGCATCACGCTGGCGACGCCCGAGCACGAGCTCCTGGGCGAGCGCGACATCGAGTCGGACAATCGCCAGTGCCGCAGCCTGGACGAAGCACTGGCCGTGACGCTCGCCATCATGCTGAGCGCAACGCAGGAGGAGCTACGCTCGCGCGAGCCGCCGCCCTGGGCTGGACGGACCAGCGTCGTGGGAGGGCTCGGCTTTGGTTGGTTTCCCAGGCCGGGACTCGCGTTCGCCGCCGGGGGTGCCCTCACCTACCGCCGGCGCTGGGCTCTGGAGCTTGCTCTGGGCTACGGCTGGTCGCCGCGCGCGGAGGTGGCCGAAGGAGGCCTCCGGGTCCAGGCGGCGTCGGCGTCGCTCGGCGGGAGCGTGGCACTGCTCACCGGGCAGCAGGAGCTACGCCTGCGGCTGATGGCAGGTGCAGGGCCTATCTGGGCGAAGGCCTACGACTTTTCCCACGTGTCGACGCAGGCGCGAGCGTTCGTGGTGCTCGGAGCCGGCCTCGACTGGGCGGTGCGCCTGGGTGGGCCCCTCTGGGCAGAGTTTCAGCTCAACGGGGGCTGGCTCCCCGTCCGGCCGACGTTCGCGGTGCAGAACCTCGATGGTACTCTGGAGCCGCTTTTCGAGCCCGGACCGCTGATCGGAAGCTTCGTCGGCGGCCCGGCGCTGCATTTCGACTGACGGCCGCCAAAAAAAGCATC
Source organism: Polyangiaceae bacterium (assembly GCA_035539475.1). Lineage (GTDB taxonomy): Bacteria > Myxococcota_A > Polyangia > Polyangiales > Polyangiaceae > PMG-095. The sequence goes on along the minus strand of DATLIL010000139.1, from coordinate 4,894 downwards.
CGCGGGTCGAGAAGATCCGGTCGGAACCCACAACCACGCAGGTGACTGGCGCAGCGATGACCGCTCGACAGCTCGAATCGGAGAGACCCCCGGCGCTGCCGAGCCCCGAGGAGCTTTTCCGGACCCGTGCGCGGTTCGTCTGGCGCGTGGTCACGGCGCACGGCGTCAGCATGGCCGACGCGCAGGACGTCGCCCAGGAAGTCTTCTTGATCGCCTTCGACAAGCTCAAGGCGTACGACCCCTCCCGCGGAAGCATCGATACGTGGCTGTACGGCATCGTGTCGAAGGTCGCCGCCAACCACCGGCGCAAGGCGCACGTCAGGCGTGAGACGCCGAGCGACTTGCCCCCGGCGGCGGGCGGGACCGACGGCGGTGACCCGGGCGACGACATCGATCGTGCGCGGCTGCTCGGCCGTCTCGACACGGCGCTCGCGGCGATGGAGCCGGCGAAGCGCGACGTGTTCATCATGTTCGAGATCGCCGAGCTCACCATGCTCGAGATTGCGCACGCCGCCGGCTGCAATCTGAAGACGGCCTACGGGCGACTGTACGCGGCGCGTCGCGAGCTCGCGGCGCAGTTCGGCGAGACCGCCCAGGAGACACAAGGAGGCGAAGATGGCGAAGCCTGATCGACCCCTGGTCGAGGACGCTGGCGTGCCGCGCGCGCTCCGCGAGGCGTTGCAGGCCGCTCGCGCCCGTGAACCGCGCGAGGCCGAGCTGACTCAGCTCGCCGGCAGCCTCGGACTCGCGTTGCCGCCGACCGTACCTCCTCCGGTGGTGCCGCCGGCGACGGCGACTGGCGCAGCGGGGCTGAAGGTCGGCCTGATCGCGAAGGGTGTGGCCGTGCTCGGTGCCGCCGCGCTGGCCACCACGGTCGTTCTGAAGGTGAACGCTCCGCAGCCGCACGCGCCGCCGGCGCCGCGCGCTCAGGAGGCGAGGCCGGCGGCATTGCCGAGCTCCGAGCCAGCTGCCGTAGAGGCGCTGCCGGTCGATCCGCCCGCGACGAGCACAGCGCCCCGCGTCACACGACCACATCCACAAGAGCGAATCCCCGTGCGCGAGGCGGCTCCGGCCGTACCCTCCGCCGAGCCCGAAGCGCCGCCCGCTCCCGAGCCCGAGCCCGTCGCTGCCAGCGACGTCGCTTCGCGGCTGCGCGAGGAGGCGCTGCTCGTGCGCCGGGCGCAGACGATGTTGTCGTCCGATCCCGCGGGGGCGTTACGCCTGACGGCCGAACGTCGCCGCCAGTTTCCGGGCGGCGTGCTGGGACAGGAAGCGAGCGTGGTGGCGATCGAGGCGTTGCTCCGGCTCGGAAGGCGTCAGGAGGCGGAAGCTCAGGCGCGGTCCTTCGAGGCCGCGCACCCGGGCTCGGTCCACGCGCGCCGCATGCGGCGGCTCTTGGAGGGCGAATGAAGCAGACAAGCGAACTCGGTTGGATGGTGCTGGCTCTGGCATTGCTCGGCTGCGGCGAGAGCAACGGATCGACGGCGGTGGTGGCCACGCGCGACGAGCCTCGCTGTGAGGCCGCGTCCGGCACGGAAGCGAGCTGCACCGACGGCGTGGACGACGACTGCGACGGCTTCGTCGATTGCCTCGACTCCGAGTGCGAAGGCCAGAGCTGCGGCGACGGGCTCTCGTGCACGGCGGGCGCGTGCTTGATGCCGGGCAGCGATGGCTTGCCGGCCCTGACACCGATCCAGAACGTCCGTGTCACGATGCACGGCGACACCGCTATCGTCGACTTCGAGCCCGTGGAAGGCGCGCGCGACTACCGCATCTACCCGGCGCCGAACCCCGAGGACGTGCTCGTCGGCGAAAACGGCGAGATCGCAGTGCAAAACGCCGTCTACCGCTGCGCCGGCGACCGCCCGATCCGCTCGCGCGAGCAGGATCCGGCGGCGCTCTTCGACGCCTCGCTCGCCGGCGATCCCAACCGGCCCGACGTCTACCGCGACTACGCGCGCAGCGAGGAAGAGTCGATCCTCGGCTACGTGTACCTCTTGCCCGGCGCCGGGCGCACGGCAGTGTACCGCCTCGCGGATCCGCGCGTTCAGGGCGGCTACCAGAACGCCGAGTGGATCATCCCTCCCTACGCCGAGGCCAACGCCGCCGAGTACGTGACGGATCTGGCGGAGCGTGACGAGCTCCTCGCCCAGGGCTACCGCGACGACGGTATCGCTTTTTACATCGACGACGCCGGCACGCAGCCCATCTACCGCCGCAGCTACGAGCCCAACTGGCTCGGCAGCACCGCGTACTTCTACACCGACGGACCGGAGGCGGACGCCCGCGCCGACGACGCCGAAACGGTGGACTTCGGCGAGCGCTTCAAGGTCCTGGCCGAGCAGGTCGAAGAGTCCGTGCCGCTGCACCGCGTGACCTACTTCTACAGTAGCTCGTTCGACGTCCTGGCCGCCGGCGAGGCTCGCTACCAGCGCGCGCTGCACCAGGGCAATCAACCGTTCTGGTCCGTGAGCTGGCCCGGCATCACCGAGAAGACGACCTTCGTGGTCGAGGCGCTCGACGTCGGCTGTCCGTTCCCGGGCGGCTACATCGCCGGGCACGCCGCGCCGGCCGACGAGTTCAACCTGGCCTCGATCACGCTCGACGAGGCGCGGCTCGCGAGCGGCGAAGTGTTCATCAACGGCCAGCACGACGAGACCAACCGTCCCAAGCCCATCGCGCGGGCGTTCGTCGAGCTCGAGCCGGAACCCGATCCGGACATGGACTTCTTCGAAGGCTTCGACCCGGGCTTCGAGTTCGAGCCGTTCGACATTCAGACCGAGAACAACGGCGTCTTCATCTACCGCAACCCGACCTGGGCCGCGGATTTCACCGGCTGCTCGCCGAACCTCACCCTCGCGCCGCTGCTCGGTCAGCTCGGTCTCGGCTTCACCGACTACGGCTCGAGCTGCAACGTGAGCATCATGCCGCTCGCCATCCAGCCTACGCTCGCCGCGGACAGCTACCTGCACGTGCGCATGTCGAGCGACATCCCGTCGACCTTGCGGCGCTACCCGCAGATCATGATCACCACGACGCCGATCGAGAACCCCGGCGACGAGCCGATCCTGTTCGACGTGGCGATGCACTCGCGGCTCGGACCTTTTCCGATGGACATGGTGGAGCCCGGCAGCGAAAAGAGCATCATCGTGCAGCCGTTCCAGAGCGGCCCCGAGCTCCAGGTGCAGTTCTGCGATCAGCGCGGCTGGGGCGTGAGCCAGCAGTGCCCGCAGGCGAACATCTACGGTCACCACGCCAACAGCTACACCGAGGAGTGGGAGCAGCCCTGGACACCGGTGCCCGTGCTCGGGGAGCTCGGCGGCTTCGATCGTCCGGTGCAGTTCGACGTGTTCGCCTCCACCGAGCGCGTCTACGTCATGCTCGACGGCAAGCCCGCCGGCTGCGCCGTCCTGCCCGAGGGACGTATGCCCGCCGGCAACGTGACCGTGGCGTTCCGCGCGGTGATCTACCACTCGGGCATCGACGAGGGCGTGGTGCCCGAGGACACCGGGCACCAGTACCTCAAGCGCTTCAGCCTGTCGCACACGGATCGCAAGCTCGACGACCTCGGCGTCGACCTCGCCGTGCCTGCGCCCGAGTGGGACGAGGTGGCGTTGCCCTGCGGCGACCGGTGTTACGGTGGCAGCTAGCCGCGCGCTACTGCCGGCGCTCTTGCTCGCTACTCTGCCAGGTTGCGGCGACACGACCGAAAGGAAGGTCGAAGTGCCGGTGCTCAGCGCGGAGCAGCGCGAGGCGCTTGTCGCGCTGGCCTACGACGAAGCCGCGCCCAAGCCCGATCCGAGCAATCGCTTCGATCAAGACGCTGCGGCGCGGGCCTTCGGGCAACGCCTGTTCTTCGATCCCGGGCTGTCGGGGCCGCTGATCGAAGGTGACCACGACGGCGCGACGGGCACACTTGGGCTCGTGGGCGAGGCTGGCCGGGTGAGCTGTGCGAGCTGCCACGTGCCGGAGGCGAGCTTCGTCGACGTGCGCAGCCCTCACCAGCAGATTTCGCTCGGCGCGCAATGGACGACGCGCCGCGCGCCGACCCTGCTCGAGATCGCCGCGGCGCCGCTCTACAACTGGGACGGACGGCGGGACTCGATCTGGGGTCAGGCCATCGGCGTCATGGAGAGTGACCGCGAGTTCAACTCCGGGCGGCTCTTCGTCGCGCTGCAGATCTTCCGTCACCATCGGGGGGAATACGAGGACATCTTCGGCGCGCTACCACCGCTCGACGACGCTGCGCGCTTTCCCGAGCTCGCGCCCGGAGAGGCTGGCTGCAGCGAGCGGCTGACGATGCAGGGCGCCGTGTTCGACTGCCGCGGCAAGCCCGGCGACGGCGCCGACTACGACGCGCTCGCCGAAGGCGACCAGACGCTGGTGACCGAGGTCATGGTGAACGCCGCGAAGGCGATCTCCGCGTACGTGCGCCTCCTGCGCTGCGGCCCGAGCCGCTTCGACGCCTGGCTGGCAGGCGACGACGCGGCCCTCAGCGCGAGTGAACAGCGCGGCGCCGGGCTCTTCGTCGGGCGCGCCGGCTGCGTCAGCTGCCACTCCGGCCCGACGCTGAGCGACGGCGCCTTCCACAACGTCGGCCTGACCCCAGCTGCGGTGGCGACGGCCTTCGTCGACTCGAACGATCAGGGCGCCGCGGCCGGCATCGCGGAGCTCTCCGGAGATCCGCTGGCCACGGACGGCGCCTTCAGCGACGGCCCGCGCGACGTCGTGCCAGCGGGCCTCGGCCCCGAGCTCGACGGCGCTTTCCGCACGCCGACGCTGCGCTGCATCGCCGGACAGCCGAGCTTCATGCACACCGGTCAGCTCGACGACCTGGCTGACGTGGTGCGCTTCTTCGGGCGAGGCGGCGACCCCGCAGGCGGCTACCCGGGAA
>DATLIL010000138.1:0-18821 GCA_035539475.1 Polyangiaceae bacterium | reverse complement strand
GGGCCGCGCTCTGTTCGAGCAGGTGCTCGCCCGAGCGGGTTTGCCGCCCTACGGCGGGAGCCCGTTCGACCTACCCACCAGCAGCGCGCGCGCCGTGTTTCAGCTCGGCGTGCCTGGCATGGACTACCCGCGCACGGACTGGCCCGAGAACCATCATTTCGTCGGCGCGCTGCTGCCGCCGGTGAAGGTGGCCCCCTCGGTTGCGGCGCTGGACCCGCAGAAGCTCGCGCGCCACGACAAGCTCATCGTGGTGTCGCAGGGCACCCTCGACAACCGCGACCCAGAGAAGCTCCTGGTACCGTCCCTCGAGGCGTTACAGGGCGGGCCGCACCTCGTCGTGGCCTGCACGGGTGGGCGACACACCGCCGAGCTCAGGCGACGCTTTCCCGCCGACAACGTCGTGGTCGAAGACTACATTCCGTTCGACGCGCTGATGAAGGAAGCCGATCTCTTCATCTGCAACGGCGGCTACGGCAGCGTGCTCTCGGCACTGCTGCACGGCGTGCCGATCCTGGCCGCGGGCAAGCTCGAAGGCAAGAACGACATCAACGCTCGGCTCGACTTCCGCGGGCTCGCGCTCGATCTGCGCACCGAGCGGCCCTCGCCCAAGCGCATCGCGGCTGGTGTCGCGCGCATGTTCTCGGATCCCAGTTACGCGGAAAACGCTTCGCACGTGCAAAAGGAGCTCGGAACGTACTCGGCACTCGACTTCATGGAACGAGCGATCGTCAGCGGTAGCGCGCATTCGACGGAAGTGCGGAGGGCGTCATGACGGCGCGTCTGATCGCGGCAACTGCGGGTGACGACGTGGGCTTCGGCATGACGCGCAAGGTGCTGTCGACACAGACGCACGGCGGGTTGTGCATTGCCGAGGCCACGATTCACCCCGGCCATTTCGTGCCTCCCCACGTGCACACCATGGAAGACGAGGTGACCCGGATCCTCTCCGGAACGCTCCACGTCGTGGTCGGCGACGAGCTCCATGTCGCCCACGCTGGCGCTTATGTGCTCAAGCCACGGGGCGTCATGCACACCTTCTGGAACGCAGGCCCGGAGCCCGCGGTCGTGATCGAGCTGATCGCGCCCGGCACGATGGACCACTACTTCGCGGACCTCATTGCGCTGGCCATCGACCCGCGCCGGTCCGAGGAAGAGCGGCGCACCGCCATCGAGCGGCACCAGGAGCGCTACGGCGTGACCTTCGACCTGGCCAAGGGCGAGGAGCTCGTGCGGCAGTATGGGATCGCGGTGGTGAGCCCGTTTTAGCCGCGCCTTGACATAAGTGAACCGTCATTTATAAATAGCGGCGACCCATGCCGCGCAGCAAGACGCTCTCCGACGAGCAGGTGCTCGACGCTGCCGCGCGCGTGCTGCTGCGGCTGGGCCCTGCGCGTTTCACGCTGGCCGACGTGGCCGCCGAAGCCGGCCTGGCTCCGGCCACGTTGCTGCAGCGCTTCGGCTCGAAGCGCGGCCTGCTCCTGGCCTTCGCGCGCAGCGCTGCGGCTTCGGCACGGATGCCCTTCGAGCTCGCGCGGCGCGAAAAGTCGAGCCCGCTGGCGGCCCTGCAGCTGGCGCTCGTCAGCGCCTGCAGCGAGCTCTCGAGCCGGCAGGAAGTCGCCAACAGCCTGGCGCTGCTGCTCGACGATCTCACCGATGAGGACATGCGCGCCGCCGCCGTGGCTCACGCCAGGGCCACGGAGAGCAGCATCCGTGAGCTGCTCGACGCGGCGGTCACTGCCGGCGAGCTACGGAAGACGGACACCGTCGAGCTCGCGCTATCGGTTCAGGCCGCGTTCAATGGCGCGCTGATCCAGTGGGCGCTGCGCGGCTCCGGCAAGTTCGACTCGTTCCTGGGCCGGGTGCTCGCGCCGCTCTTGCCCAGGCAGGGAAAAAAGAGGGAATCATGACGTCGCCGTTGAGTGGAAAGGTCGCGCTGGTCGCTGGAGCGACGCGCGGAGCGGGCCGTGGGATCGCAGTCTCGCTGGCCGAGGCCGGGGCCACGGTGTTCTGCACCGGCCGCAGCACGAAGACCGACGCCGGTCGCGGCAGCGGTCAGGGCGGGCCGTTCGAGCTCGCGCGCCGGCCAGAGACGATCGAGGAAACGGCGGAGCTTGCGCGGCTGCGTGGCGGCAGAGCCACGGCCGTCCGTGTCGACCACAACGACGAGGCCCAGGTCGAGGCTCTGATCCGGCGCATCGACAGCGAGCATGGACAGCTGGATATTCTCGTGAACGACGTGTGGGGCGGTGACGAGCTCAGCGAGTGGGGACGGCCTCTCTGGGAGCTCTCACCCGACAAGGGTTACACCCTGGTCGACCGCGTCCTGCGCACGCACTTCAACACCAGCCGGCACGCGTTGCCGCTGATCCTGAAGGGCGGAGGTGGGCTGGTCGTGGAAGTCACCGACGGCGACTTCCAGGGCTACCGCGGCACCGTGTTCTACGATCTGGCCAAGATCATCCCGCTGCGCCTGGCCCTGGCGCTGACAGCCGATCTCGTCACGCAGAACAAGCGCGGCGTCACCGCGCTGGCGCTCACCCCGGGATTCCTGCGCTCCGAGGCCGTGCTCGATCACTTCGGTGTGAGCGAGAGCAACTGGCGCGACGCGATCAGCAAGGATCCCCACTTCGTCGAATCGGAGACGCCCTACTTCGTGGGTCGCGCGGTCGTCGCGCTCGCGGCCGATCCGGGCGTCGGCACCAAAGCCGGCAGGGTTTTCTCGTCCTGGGGTCTGGCCAGGGAGTACGGGTTCGACGACGTCGACGGCCGCCGGCCCGACTGGAGCGGCTACGTCGACCGCGTGATCGACGAGATCCTCGCTCGCGGCGGCCCGCTCACGGACGAGGAACGTGGCCTGATGGGCGCCCGCTACTTCCAGCTCGCGCTGGACCCCCGACAACGGGAGCGGACAAGGGCGATGGCCATGCGCCTCGCGCTTCCGGAAACACTCGATCTCATCGGGTAACCAGGCTCAGCGCGCGGTCAGAGGTCGCCAGCGCTCCGCGTCCGGTAGCTGCGCCTGAATCAAGCCCAGGTCCGGCCGGAAGCGCACATCGCGGAGCAGCCGCGGGCGCGATACCCGGTCCATGCGAAAGGTGCGCGCCGCGGCCTTGTCGACGTCGAGCGCCAGCACGTACCAGACGGGTGTCTCCACCAGCAGGCCATGAGGCTCGACGCGCCGGATCGACGTCTTGCCTTCACGGTCCACGTAGTGAAAGCCGAGGCCGAGACCGGAGGTAAACGCCTCTTCGAACAGACTCAAGAGCTCCTCGGGGGGTTTGCTGGCACCGGCGCGGATGTTGGGGCTGGCGGCTGGCCCGACGATCACCCGGCGACAGAGCGAGCGGAGCTCGCGGGCGCGGCGCTCCGGTAGGCTGGCGAGCAGCTTGGAGAGTCCCGAGCGCGCCGCCTCACCCCAGGGCAGCACACTCGCCTCACGCGAGAGCCGGGCCGCGAGCCAGATCGCCACCACTTCGGCCAGCGAGAGGTGTACGGCAGCAACGCCGCGATCGCCCTCGAGACGAATGCCGCCGCCAGGGCCAGCCTCTCCCGAGATCGGCATGCCGCGTTCGCGCAGCGAGCAGAGGTCACGCAGGAGTGTCCGCCGGCTGACCGCGAGCTCGCTGGCCAGCTCTGCCACCGTCGTGGCCTCGCGCCCGCGCAGGAGATCGGTGAGCTCGAGCAATCGGTCGGCTCTCGACATTATGGTGTCAGTTTCTGTCACCATTAGACGTAGATCAAGAACGATGAATCGACCCTCAATCGTGGAGTGGGCGCCGTTCCAGCTACGGGGCGGCGCGTCGGAGGCGGAGCTGTTCGAGGCCTCGGGCCAGATCCAGGAGGAGTTCTTGAGCCGCCAGCACGGCTTCGTACGGCGCGACCTCCTGCGCTGGAAGAACGACTGCTGGGTGGACATCGTCTACTGGATTGACCGCGAGTCAGCCGACGCGGCGATGAAGGCCGCCGCGGAAAGTACTGTCTGCCAGCGCTACTTCCAGCTGATGGCAAACGGCGACCAGACCTCGCTGGATCCTGGCGTCTTGCTGTTCGAGCGCATGGCCTCCTACCCCTGAAAGCGACCGTGACCAAGCTGAAGGACTTCTTCGACGAGGGCGTGGTTCGCTCGCTCGCGCGCGACTTCGGCCACGCCTACCCGAAATTCGACCAGCGGACGTTCACACGCACGTGCTTGAGTGGGCTCGACGAGCTCGAGCTCACCGCGCGTGGTCGGCACATCGCCGAGGCCTTGCGAAGCCAGTTGCCGTCATCCTTCGAGAAGGCAGCCGCAATCATCGTGCGTTCACTCGGACCGGAGCTCGAAAGCAGCGACGAGTTCGGAATGGCGCCTTTCCGCTACCTGCCGCACGTGTTTTTCGTGGCTCGCTACGGGCTGGACCATTTCGAGGCTGCGATGGCGGCGCAACTCGAGCTCACCAAGCGCTTCTCCGCGGAGTACAGCATTCGCCTTTTCCTCGAGCGACATCCGGCCGAGACGCTGGCACGACTCCGACGCTGGGCCGGTGACCGCAACGTGCACGTGCGCCGACTGGTCTCCGAAGGCACACGTCCGCGCCTGCCGTGGGCACCTCGCCTGCGCGACTTTCAGCAGGATCCGCGTCCGGTCCTCGAGCTACTCGAGCTCTTGAAGGATGATCCGGAGCGCTACGTGCAGCGCTCCGTGGCCAACAACCTCAACGACATCAGCAAGGACCACCCCGACGCGGCACTCGCCGTGTGCCGGCGCTGGCTCAGGAACGCTCCGCCCGCACGTCGCTGGATCGTGCAACATGCCCTGCGCACGCTGGTGAAGGCGGCCAACCCCGGCGCACTCGCGTTGCTCGGGTTCGGGCACGGGCCAGAGGTGGACATCGTCCACCCACGGCTCGCGGCGCGCTCGGTCCGGCAGGGAGATTCACTCGGTTTTTCCTGCAAGCTCGTCTCCACCGCGAGCACCAGCCAACGGCTTTTGGTCGACTACGTGGTGCACTTCGTCAAGGCCAACGGCGAGACGCGCCCCAAGGTCTTCAAGCTGAAAAAGCTGGTGCTCGCGCCTTCCGAAAGCGTGAGCCTGCAGGGCAAGGTCTCGTTCGCCGACATGACCACGCGGCGCCACTACCCCGGCCGCCACCGCATCGAGCTGTTGCTCAACGGCATCGCGCGACCACTGGGTGAGTTCCGGCTACGCCCCAGCAGCGATTGACGTCTGCGCGGCGCCCGCCCAGGGTGTGCCGCGATCATGACGTACGTGATGGTGGACGTAGAGGCGGACGGTCCGATCCCGGGTGATTATTCCATGATCAGTTTTGGCGCCGTGATCGTGGAAGAGGGCCTGTCGCGCTCCTTCTACGGACGGTTGCGGCCGATCTCCGAGCGCTGGCTGCCCGAGGCGCTGGCGATCAGCCGCCACACACGCCAGGACACACTCGGGTTCGACGACCCCACGGAAGTGATGACCAAGTTCCAGCACTGGCTGGCCAGCGAGACCAGGAAGCGACCGCTGTTCGTCTCGGACAACAACGGCTTCGATTGGCAGTTCGTGAACTGGTACTTTCACCATTTTCTCGGTCAGAACCCGTTCGGGCACAGCTCGACCAACCTGGGCTCGCTCTACAAGGGACTGGTCAAGGACACCTTTCAGAGCTTCAAACACCTGCGCAAGACGCCGCACACGCATCACCCCGTGGACGACGCGCACGGCAACGCGCAGGCGCTGCTGCACATGAAGCAGCAGCTGGGCCTCAAGATCGCCTTCGACTGAGTTTTGGCTGTCGCCGGGCGCCTTGCCCTGGTACGAAGGCGAGGCCCTGAACACAGTGACGTTCGCGGGGCAGCGTGGCGGAACCCTGCTCACGGGGACGACGCTCTACGACTCGCGCGAGACCCGGGACGGCGTGCTGAAGTCGCCGATGGATGAAGGTGTGGAGGCGAGCTACGACATGCTCGACACGGTGCTGAGCTCGCTGGTGACGCCCGCAGCATAGTGGCGGCAGCGGAGGCTCACGTGTCTCCCTTGTTTCGAATCGAAACATTGGCTGTTCGCACGCCGCCGTGCAGCCGGTTGCTCCAGCATAAACCTGCGGGTAGACTCCCCTCATCGCGCTGCCCTGGGAAAAGTCCGCACCGTCGCCGTTCGACCGCGTGGTCGTAGCGCCAGGCTCACCTGCGCAGGCCGTCTACTCGATCGACGAGTTTCTGGCCCTGCCGCTGCACCAGCGCGTGCAGTTCGTGCTGCAGGGCAAGCTCCAGTTCTATGCCGGCGACGACGAAGTGGAGACCAGCACCGCCCTGCGCTGGCTGCGCGAGACCGCCGCGTCGCGCTAACCCGGCTGGCCGAGCACGTCGCCTTTGACGCTGCCGACGATGGTCAGCGCCTCGTGCACCAATTCGTCGGGCACGCCGAGCTCGCGTAGCGTCGCCTCGAGGTGAGTGGCGACGGCGTTGAAATGCACCTCGCTCAGCCCCTTTTCCTCGACGAGCTTCTTGTGCGCCTCCCTGAGCGGCCGGCCCCTGTACGGCTCGGGGCCACCGAAGGCCCACATCATGAAAGCGACCTGTTTTCTCGACTGCGCAGCCATGTCGAGGCCGGCGAAGAACGGACGCGTCAGCTCGTCTTCGAGCACCTTCTTGTAAAAGAGGTCCACCGCGGCCATTACGGCCGCCTCTCCGCCGATACGCTCGTACAGGGACTGGGACATCGAGTTACCTCGTGTCCCATCATGTCCCAAGCCGTGTTTCGGCAAAAGTCCTTCGGCCCCTCACTTGGGGACGGGCGGCGGCTCCGGTGGATCGTCGTCGTCCTGCACACACGAGGACAGATCGAAGAGCATGAACGCCACGGCCTTTTCCTGGCTGGTCAGGTCGCGAACCTCACAGCCATCGGGGAAGGAGGCACCCGGGTTGTCCGCGCAGGCGCCTTCTTCGCATCGCAGGCCCGCCGTGCAATCCGCGTCCTCCATGCAGGCCGTGCCGCCGGGAGTCGCCGAGACGTGCAGATCGGTGTAGACCATACGCCCGCACTTCTCCTCTTCGGGAACTTCGAGCGGCGTGTTGAAGGAGACGTACTGGACGGCCCTGGGGTTGGCGGTGCAGTCGGCGATGCAGGCGTCGTCGTCGTTGTCGCAGCCTTCCGAGCACTGCTGGTTCTGCGCCAGCCCGATCCATTCGGTGGCGTACGTGGTGTTCACCACTTGCATGTTGTCGCGGGGGGCGGCGATCGAGAGCTCGCCCACCGTGGTCGAGGCCCCGACATTCACCAGCCAGGAGGCGAAGTCGGCCCCCTTGGGGAAGGCCTGGTTGATGATACCGATCGCGGGGTCCTGCGGATCCTCGCGGTTGCTGAAGGTGCCGACTTCGGGCAACGGCGTGGGCCCGCCCGAGAACCAGATGTGGTGGAAGTGTGAGGCGAACACGCGCCCGCCGATCGACGCATAGTCGTAGACGGCCTGGCGCGACGCGGGCGGCTTCAGGTCCTCGAGCTCGTCGCCCTCGCAGGAGAGGATGAGGATGTCGTACTTGGTCAGGGCAGCGCTGTCGGCCAGCAGATCGCTCGCGTCACTCAGCGCCGCACCGGAGGTCAGCGCGACCGTCGGCTGGGACTGGCCGTTCGGCGCCCCGCGGAACAGGTGGATGCGGCCGTCGCCCGTGCCGTTGGTGAACTCGGCGTCCTCGATACCCATGCGCCGCGGCAGGCACTCCAGCGAGTCCGCCCCGCCCGTGGCGATGGCGATGAGCGGGATATCGCCCTCCGTCTTGTTCTTGGGCAGACGCGTCTCGTCGATGTTCGTCAGCGGGGTGTCCACGCAGCGGGTCACTGCCGGAATCGTGAGCTGGCGTCGCCACTTGCCGATCTGAATGACGAGCGGAATGTTCGCCCCCACCGGCACATCTTGAATCACGAAGTTGCCGGCGGTGTCGGTCAGCGCCGAGGCGACGGGGGACTGCACGGTAAATCCACAGCGATCGCAGCTTGCACCGTCCGTGAACGGCATGACTTCGCCGTTGGGGACGTAGACCATCACGTTGTAGAGCGGGACCTTGCCGGCCGGGTCGTAGACGCTACCGCTGATCGACGTCACCTCGCCGCCTGCACAGGCCGTCTCGAGACAAGCACCAACGGTGCACGTCGTCTTCTGGCATTCGAGCCCTTCACACGCGCTGACGCCACCGCCTGCGCCGCCGCTCGAGCTGCCGCCGATGACGATGCCCGTAGCGCCCGTGCCCTGAGTTCCGCCGGTGGCCGTCGCTCCGCTGCCGCCGCTGCCCGGCGCAGCCGCGTCTCCTCCTTCACGAATACCTCGAGGAGCTGGCTTGTTCTGGCTACACCCACCAACGGCTGCGATCGCGATCCAATGCCCGCAAATCAGGGCGACCACTGACCGCGCCCGCAAAGTTCTGGACATGGTGGAAACCTCCCGGCTGAACTGAAATGGCACAAGCGGCGCCAAGCGCCGGCTGAAAGTTAGTCGTCTTACCTACTACATTTGAGCAGCCACTCTCCCGAAGAAAATTCGGCGACTGAGCTCGTAAGGACATGGGGGAACCAGTGCCCGAACTTCCACGGCTGCACACACATCGCATCGCTCTCGGACGCGAATTTTGCCGCGACTACGGCGCGTAGAACTCGTTACAGAGTTTTGGAGATGAGCAGCAGTGTTCGTTCGCCGCAGCGACGGAAAATTCGAACTGTGCCGCTCAACCGAACTGCACCGAACGACGAGTGAACGCCCCGTCGTTCCAGAAGCCTGCGATGGGAAAGCTCGTCCGCGGCCGGCCTTCCGACGCAGCGCCGGCAGCCACCAGGAGCGGCGCGTAGTGCTCCCAGGTGGGCAGGGCCATCCGCGCCGCTGGCGCACGAGCCTGGAAGTCGAGCAAGGCATCGACGTCGAAGCGCGTCAGCGCATCTTCTGCCCAGCTGTCGAACTCGCGTGCCCAGTCCGGAACGCCGCGCCTGGAGACGTAGCGCATGTTGTGCGTGAGAAAGCCGCTGCCAAAGATCAAGACGCCCTCGTCGCGCAGGGGCCCGAGAGTCTGTCCCAGCGTGAAGAGCTCCCGCGTATCGAGCGCGGGCATCGACAGCTGCAGAACGGGCACGTCGGCACTGGGGAACATGGCAACGAGCGGAACGTAGGCCCCGTGATCGAGACCTCGCGCGGCGTCATCGGCCGACACAATGCCCTTTTGCCGCAGGAGATCGCGCACGCGCGCCGCGAGCTCGGGGGCGCCCGGGGCCGGGTACTGCGTCTGGTAGTAGCGGGCCGGAAACCCGTAGAAGTCGTAGACCAGCGGCACCGTCCGGGTAGCGCCCAGCGTGGCCGGCCGCTGTTCCCAGTGAGCAGAGATCATCAGCACGGCGGTCGGCCTGGGCATGGCCTTGGCCCACGTGGCGAGCTCGCCCACCCACGCGCTGTCGTCGAGCAGGAATGGCGCACCATGCGCCGCAAACACGACCGGCATCCGCGCCGCGGACGTCTTGGCGGTGCCCTGCTTCTCCGTGGCCGTGGTCCCGGCCTCTTGCCGCGAGCACGACGCCAGGAGCGGCACGGTCCCGAGCGCTCGGAGTAGCTCGCGACGCTTCATGGCCCAGGGTTAGCGCTTCTTGCGCCTGGCTGCCTTGCTTTCTTGGAGCACGGGACTATAGTGAACCGTATGGTTCAGCATTCCGAGCGCCTCGATTTGGCCTTCGCGGCGCTCTCGGACGCCACCCGCCGCGGCGTCCTCGAGCGGCTGGGCCGGGGCGATGCCTCGATCAGCCAGCTGGCGGAGAAGTTCGAGATGACGCTGACCGGGATGAAGAAGCACGTGCAGGTCCTCGAAGTCGCGGGCCTCGTCACGAGCGAGAAGGTCGGGCGAGTGCGCACCTGCCGCCTGGGTCCACGCCGGCTGGAGGATGAAACGGCGTGGATCGCCAGGCACCGACAGGCGCTCGAGGCGCGCTTCGACCACCTGGGGCACTTCCTCGAGCGCACGAAAGGCGGCGCACCATGACGGATGAAGCAAAGATTGGGGAGCTGCTCCAGAGCTGGGCGCACGCCGTACGGCGCGGCGATCTCGACGCCGTCGTCGCGCGTCACGCCGACGACATCGTCTACTTCGACGTGCCTCCCCCCACCCAGGTGCGCGGTCTACTGGGCTACCGCGACTCCTGGCCGCCCTTCTTCGCCTACGTCGCAAACGGCGGCCAGTTCGAGCTCGACGAGCTCAGCGTGCACGCGAGTGCCGACGTGGCCTTCGCGCACGCCATCCTGCTGGTCCGCGGCGCGAATGAAACGGAGCCCGGGCGAGTGCGCCTGACCGTGGGCCTGCGCAAGGTCGAGGGTGACTGGACCATCGTCCACGAGCACCACTCGGCACCCTACGAGCGATGAAAGGAAGTCAGCCATGACCTCAGCCAGAGCCGAGAAGCTCACGACGCCCAGCGAGCGCGAGATCCGCATCGAGCGCATCTTCGACGCCCCGCGCGAGCGCGTGTGGCGCGCGCTCACCGACCCCGAGCTCGTTAGCCAGTGGTGGGGCAGAGGCAACGCGCTCGTCGTCGAGCGCATGGAGGTGACGCGCGGCGGTCACTGGCGCTACGTCGAGCACGCTGCCGACGGCGCACATGGCTTCGAGGGCCGCTACCGTGAAGTGACGCCGCCCGAGCGGCTGGTCTACACCTTCGAATGGGACGGCATGCCCGGATACGTGGTGCTGGAGATGACCACGCTCGAGGACCTGGGCGACGGCCGCACGAAGGTCGTCACCGTGGCGCTGTTCCACACCAGCGAGGAACGCGACGGCATGCTGAGCTCTGACATGGCAGAGGGCCTCGGCCAGAGCTACGCCGCGCTCGACAAGGTGCTCGCCGCACTCGGCTGATCGCGAGCGAGGCGAGCGGCTTGTCGCAAATTTCCGCAACGCGTCGGCCGCGGCGCGGGTCTTGCTGTACCTCGAGCGAACGAGACTCCCATGAGAAGCACGGCAGTAGGAGCGATCGGGCGCCGCAACTGGTTTGCGGCGGTGACCTGCGGCGCTGTCGTGACAGCGCTACTGAGCAGTTGTGGCGAACAAGGACCGGACGGGGCCCTCGAATTCGAGCAGGGCGATCTCGACTCGGCGCCCGTGCCAGGCGCACGCAGAGTCGCCATCCTCAACATCCAGGAGCAGGGCGCGCTCGACACCCGCTACCGCGTTGCCTCGACCCTGACGGCGCATAACCCGGCGCAGGCCTTGACTCTCGGCTTCTCTGCCGAAGGTGTCGAGCTCACCCCGCCGAAAGAGAACTTCCGCCTCGGCATGCGCGCGACGAACGTCCGCTGTGACGAGCAGGCGATCTCACTCGGCGCCGTGCCGCCCCAGCGCATCGAGCACGTGCACGGCGCGGAGTACGCGCGCGTGGCAGGCCCAGCACGGTTTGCGGAGTGGTACATCAACGGTCCTGCAGGGCTCGAGCAGGGCTTCAGGCTCGAGAGCTCACCGTGCAAGCTCGGCGCCCAGGTCGGCATCGAGGTAGCGTTCGAGGGCCTGCGGCCGGCCAACGTCGGGGACCGCGTGCTCCTCGCGGACGAAGGCGGCAACGTGCAGGTGCAATGTACGGACTGGTTCGCCATCGACGCGCTCGGCAAGGATCTTCCGATCGTGCTGCTCGTCGGCGATGGGGCCGTGACGATCCGAATCGACGTCGCAGACGCGCGCTGGCCGGTACAGGTCGACCCGATCCTGTGGCGGCGCTGGTAGCGTCATGCCCGCGCACTTCGTCCTCGTCCCAGGCGCCGGCGGCATGGCCTCGTACTGGTATCGCGTGGTGCCATTGCTCGAGCAGGCCGGTCACCGCGCCACAGCGGTCGACTTGCCGGGTGACGACGAACGAGCCGGCCTCTCGGTCTACGCCGATCGCGTGATCGAGGCGATCGGCGCGGGCAAGGAGGCCATCCTGGTGGCGCAGTCGCTGGGCGGCTTTACGGCGCCGCTCGTGTGCGCGCGCCAGAGCATCGGCATGCTGGTCTTCGTCAACGCCATGATCCCGGTGCCGGGAGAGACGGCCGGGGCCTGGTGGGACGACACCGGTGCCACCCCCGCACGCATCGCCGCGGCCGAGCGTGGTGGGTACGAAAAAGAATTCGACGTAGACACCTACTTTCTCCATGACGTCCCTGCGGACGTCGCGGCGCAAGGTGAGGACGAGCAGCGCTCGGAGGCTCAGATCGTCTTCAGCGAGCCCTGCCGCTTCGCGGCCTGGCCCGAGGTACCGACGCACGTCATCGCCGGGCAGGGCGATCGCTTCTTCCCGCTCGAGTTCCAGCGTCGCGTCGCACGCAAGCGGCTCGGTATGGACGTCGACGAGGTACCCGGCGGCCACCTCGTGGCGCTCTCGAATCCGCGCGGACTGGTCGATCAGCTGCTGCGCTACCTGTAAGACGTGGCGATATTCCTCAACGGCAAGCTGGCCACGGCTTAATCCGTGCTGCGCAAGAACTCGCACGCAACCAGAGCTCGACCAGTTCGGAACGACGTGACATGGACGACGGGAGGGCTCGGCCATGGTCAAGGTTCACAGGAAGAAGAGCATCGTCTCGCGTTACGCCAAGAACCCGATCATCACGGGTGAGATGATGCCGTTCAATTGCCGCGGCGTGTTCAACTCGACCGCCATCAAGCACGAAGGCCGCTACGTCATGGTGCTGCGCGCCGAAGGCTTCAATCTGCGCGACACCTTCTGGCGCGCGGAGAGTCAGGACGGCTATCGCTGGACCATCGGCGACATGATCACGATGCCGGACAACGAGGAGTACCGCCGCTTCGGCGAGAACCAGTACGACCCTCGCCTCACCCGCATCGGCGACACGTACTACATGACGTTCTGCGTGCACGGCCAGGCGGTGCGCATGGGCCTGATGAGCAGCAAGAACCTGGTCGACTTTCGCTGGGAGGGCTTCATCAGCGGCAACGGCTTTCGCAACACGGTGCTCTTCCCGGAGAAGATCGGCGGCCTGTACACGGCGCTCGAGCGCCCCAACTCGGCCGGTGAGATCTGGGTCTCGCAGTCGCCCGATCTCGAGTTCTGGGGCCGGCAGCGGCTCCTGCTACGGCCGGGCGAGGTCGGCTGGGGCTGGCACAAGATCGGCCCCTGCGGCACGCCGATCAAGACACCCAAGGGCTGGCTGATCGTCTTTCACGGCGTGCAGGTGGTCTGCGACTACGAGTGGATCTACCACGCCGGCGTGCTGCTCAGCGACCTGCAGGAGCCGTGGAAGATCATCAGCAAGGGTGACGAACCCATCCTCTCGCCGATGGAGCCCTACGAGCTCGCCGGGCACGTTCCCAACGTCGTCTTTGCCTCGTCGCAGGTCGTTGAGGAGGACGGCAGCATCAAGCTCTACTACGGCGCCGCCGATCGTTATCAGTGCGTCGCCGACACCAGCGTCGATCTCTTGCTCGAGGCCGCGCTGGATCGCTGAGCTTCAGAGCCCGGCGGCGTAGTCCATGTTCTCTTGCGGGACGCCCCAGGCAATGCCGAGCGCCGCGTTGTACTGATCGCCGTCGAAGCCGCTGTGACCGTCGTCGGAATAGAAGCGGTGCGAGCCATCGTACGGCGGCTGCGCGGTGCTGATGTTCACCGGCTGCCCGACGTACTGCATGATCTCCATCGAGTACATGATGTCGCCGTACTGACCGTCACCCTTGCCGACGAAGCCAAAGAGCCGCTCCACCGGCGTCATGGACGGCTCGAGCAGCCAGGCGCTGATGTTGTCGCAGTCGGCCTCCGTCGCGGCGCAAGCCGGATTGTCGGCGGGGCACCTCCAGGGCGGGTTTTGCGGGTCGTAGTCTCCCGCCGCCGGACCCTTGCCGCACTCGTTGTCGCGCGGGCCCGAGCGAGACACCGCGCGGTACAGACGGTAGGCCCGCGCCCAGCGCGCCGCGCTCTGCGCGCCGTGCGAATAGCCGGTGATGCCGACGTCCGACAGACGCACGGTGCCGTCCTGGTTCAGGAAGTAACCCCAGTCCTCTTCGGGGTAGGTCGCGTGGAGCTCGGCCAGGTGCGCGGCGAGCTGACCGATGACGGCCGTCTCCGGCGTCAGGTTGAACTCCGGATCGCGATCGATGCCGTCGAAGGTCTCGAGCCGGCAGTTGCCGTTGTGCTCGAGGTTGTCGTACGTGAGGCTGCAGTGCTCCATGTCGGCGCCGTAGACGTGGAAGCCGCGCTTCAGGCCGAAGTCGTAGATGCCGCCGCTGTCCACGCCGAGATCGACGATCAGCTTGCCCATCATGGTCGGCGCGCGGTTGTCGACGGCCGCCGGACGCCCGCCCACGTCGTGGCGATGTTCGCCGGGCGAAGCCAGGATGTTGAGTGGGCGCCAGGGCGGCGTGTCACCCGCCGCGTTCGGATCACCGCCGCTACCGCCGCCACCCGCGCTGCCGCCGCTACCGCCGGCGCCCGAGGTTTCGCCGCCGGTTCCGGCCCCGGTACCGGCGGTCCCGCCTTGCGTCGTGCCCCCTTGCGTCGTGCCTCCGCTGCCCGCCGTCACGCCGGTGCCGCCATTCCCGGCGCCGGGGACGTTGCCGCCACCTCCTGCGCTGGTCGTGGCTCCGCCGCCTAGCGGTGAGTCAGTCGTTCCGCCGTCGGGTGAGCTGCACGCGAACAGGCACAAGCACGAAATGGCGCAAAGGGTGCTCTGGGTCTTCATGGAGACTCCTCTCATTCGAGGGAAAGGCTGCGAATGGCGCAATCGGAGGTGGCGAAGTACAGGGTGCTGCCGGCAACGACCATGGACGTCGGCGCCATCTGACCGCGGGCGATCATCACGGCATCGCCACCCGTCAGGGGCGCTTTGAACACGTAGCCGTCGTTCGAGAAGTAGACGTTGGTGGCGTCGATCGTCAGCGTGGTGACGTTTTCGAAGTCGGGCGTGGTGGTGACGTCTTCGACGTTCTCACCCACCGTCTTTTCGAGCGAGACGTACCTGATGCTCGAGCCCGTCGCCCAGTAGGCGTTGGTGCCGTCCGTGAAGATGTCGGCGAAGACCATGTCGCCCTGCGATTCGCCGAGCTCTAGGTAGCCGTCGAGGCCCGCAGCCAGCGTGTCGCGCTCGACGCCCGAGCGCACGCCGGTGGTCCAGATCACGTACATGTCCTCGAGCGCGAGCCCGGAGGGATATCCGGCGCCCTCGGGGCCGATGTCGAGGTTGGTGGCCTGACCGACGACGTCGTCGGCGGTCTCCGCCTCGTCCGTCGAGATGGCGTGAACCTCGTGGACGAGCGTGTAGTACAGCGTGGAATCAGCGACCGCGATGGCCTTGATCACGGGGCTTTCGGGCTCGGTGGCCGTGCCCGTCGCAAGCACCAGCGGCGGATCGGCGCTAAGCGGCAGCGCCTGCTTCATCACGGTACTGCTGTCCGCGGAGGTGTCGCCCTCGTTCGACCAGTAGACACCGTCGGCGTCGACCGCGATCGATATCGGCTTCAGCTGGTCCGTGGCCACGTCGGTGGCGGTGCCGCCGGCGAGCGGGATGGTCCGCACCTTTCCGCTGTCGGCTTCCGTCCAGTACAGGTCGGTGCCGAAGACCGCGAGTCGCATCACGCCGCAGCCGGTCCCGGCGACGAGCTCCGTGGGAGGATCGCCGCAAGCGCTCGCCACGCAGGCCGCGCCAGGCTCACAAGCCGTGGTGCACACGCCGCAGTGGTCGGGATCACCGGCGAGCGAAACGCAGGTGTTGTCACAGATGTCGGGCTTGTCCGCCGGGCACTTGCACTCGCCCATGAGGCAGAAGCCGCCCATCGGGCACTCGGTGGCGCAGCCGCCGCCACTTCCGGCGCTACCGGCAGTTCCGGAGGATCCTGCATCTCCGGCAGTGCCACCCGCTCCGTCGCCACCCGAGCCGCCGCTCGCGCCGGCGGTACCGGCAGCGGCACCGGCGCTACCGCCCGAACTCCCGGAACCACCGACGGGGATAGCGGGTGGTGGAGGGTTCTCGCTCGACTCGCAGCCAAGACCCACGGCCACCCCGAAACTCAGACCCAGAACGGAACCCAGACGCTTTGAAGTCATGAAGACCTGAGCGCTCTGTGTCCGGGTAACGACCGACCATGGAAGGAAACCCGATGCAGCACGCGACAGCTTCGCTGCAACCCTACGTCCCGAACGAAATCAATGCTGCGCCGAGCAGCCTGATCGAGGGAGGCCTAGGCCGCGGCGAACACGCGCTCGAATGGACCGATGAAGCGCTTTTCTGCCGATCCGTCCACGATGGCGAACACGACCTGACGAAAGACGCGTTCGAACTCGCCTGCGAGCGCGTCCCGGAAGAGCCGCGCAATGGTCTCCGGATCATTGCCGAAGACGCCGCAGCCCCAGGCACCGAGGACGAGCGCATCGTGGCCGTGTGCCGCCGCGACGGCCAGCACGGTGCGGACCCGGCGAGCCATCTCGTCGTGCACCTCGCGCCGGCGGTCGGAGTCGCGCTCGAGCACGACCTTGGCGTTCACCGCCGGGCTGGTGATGAACGCGCAGCAGAACGGCTCGACGAGCTCACCCTCGTCGTCGCGAAAGATCGGTACGGCTGGGGAGTAGACGCAGTAGTTCGTGTACATCGGATCGCTGCGCGCGCGATGGAAGGCGTACATCGGTGCGTCTTTCAAGCAGGCGTAGAGCGCCGACGAGCGTGCCAGTGACTCTTCTTGTGCCCGGGCACCGCTCAGGAATCCGCCGCCGGGGTTCATGGCCGAGGCGAAGTTCAGCGCCGCTGGCAGGTGGCCGGCCAAGGTCAGCCGCCGGGCTGCGGCGATCGTCGTCTCGTTGCGGACCTCGAACGACGTGCCGGAGCCCGGCACGGCCGCGTGCGAGACGACGGAACCTGGAGGATACGAGACGGTGTCGGCCACGGCGGCTGCGATTTCCCGTCGCAAGGGCACGACCCGCCCACCGAGCACGAGCTCGCCCGCCGCGATGATCGAAAGCGTCTGCTGGCCTAGCTCGCGAGCTCGTTCACGATTCAAGGCACCACACCGCGAACGGCCCAGGCGCGTGCCTGCATCTCGATGGGGCGATCGGGACCGTCACCCAGGAGCTTGTCGCGCAGCGCTCGTTCCAGCGCTTTCTGGCCGTCCGGCGACAGGCTCTCGACGTAAGCGCCCGCCGGCCCCTGCCCGAGCAAAAATGGGCTCCAGAAATCGTCGAACGAGGTGAAGCGAAGCCCCACGTTCAAGGGCGCCTCGCGTACGTCGTTCAGACCTTCCTGCTGCCACAGCGCCGTGAGCTCTCCGCTCCGGCAAAGCGGCATACGCGCCTCGTCACTCGGGCTCGCATCGGGCTCGAGCGCGGTGACGGCGTCCCAGAACACGCGCAGCATCTGCATGGCGCCACCGTAGTCCCAGACCGCGGCTGCCACGATGCCACCCGGCTTCGTCACGCGGATCATTTCCATGACGGCGCGCGGCGGCTGCGGGACGAAATTGAGGACGAGCAACGAGATGGTCTTGTCGAACGCGGCGCTCGCAAGCTCCAGCCTCCGGGCGTCGCCCAGCTGGAACTTGATCGACGCGTCGCCGCACGCCGCCTTGGCGTGGGCCACGAAGTCTCCGGCCGGATCGATTCCCGTGACACGTCCGTGTGCGGCGGCTGCGCGGATCGCCCGGGTCAGCTCACCCGTGCCGCAGCCGACGTCGAGCACGACGTCACCGTCCTTTACCTCGACGAAGTCCACCAACACAGGAGCCAGGAGCCGGCTCCACCGTCCCATGAATCGCTCGTACGCCTCGGCCTTGGAGAACATTCCGTTCGAATCCCGGCAGCATGTTAGGCCGCTGCCCGTGCGGCGCGCACTTGGAATCAGCATCCACACGGGCGGCCTCGTTGAAGCGTCCGGCCGCCGAGAAAGTGGATCGCCGCCGTGAGGAAAAAGGCGCCGCCCTCGCCCGCCGGGACCCAAAGAATTCCGCGCGCGAGGAAGCACCGGTGGTAGGGAGGCGTAGGATTCGCGGACGACCGCGGAACGGTGAGGCAGGAGGCATGATGAGCAGGCAACTGACGGGGATGGGTCTAGGACTGGCGCTGGTCGCGGGCATCGCGCTCAGCGCTTGCACGGCTGAAGAAGGCGGGGACGGGGGCGAAGCGACGGCCGGCTCGTCGAGCAATGCCGGCAGCTCGGCCGGCGGCGGAGCTGGCGGAACGGGCGGGGAGACGACCGGGGGCTCCGCTGGGTCGGGCGGCACTGCTGGCAGTAGCGACGGCGGGACTGCGCCCGGCGGAACCGGTGGTGGCTCGGACGCAGCGGGTAGCGCGGGAACCGGCGGCACGAGTGCGGGCAGCGGAGGCACGTCGGGCTCCGGCGGCAGCGGAGGAACCGAAGAGCCGTGTACACCCGCCAGCACCGACGGGATCGCCTATTCGGGCACCTGCACCTTCGACGACCTCTGCACCGACGAGTACGACGTCAGCTTCGGCGTCGAAGCGCTCCAGCAACTCTGCGAGAGCCAGGAGGGCGTCTGGTCCACCACTCCGTGCGACGCGGCGGCTTGGGACACGAAGTGCACGCAAGACGTCTTCGGGGGCGTCTACATCCAGTTCATGCCGTCCGGCGGCATTTGCGTGGGCGGCTGCGAAGAGCAGCTCTGATCGGCGGCTACCACCCGAGGTCGTCCGCGAGCGCCTGCTGCAGCACGCCGGCCATGGTCTCGTGCGTCGTCGCGTCCGGATGGCCGCACGTCCAGCCGCTCGGCGTCGCGAATTCGATGATCGCGACGTTGGTGTCCCCTGCGGCGGTGCGTGCGCTCAGAACCTCGGTGAGATAGCCCTGAAGCGCCGTTCGGCGGTCGCCAGAGAGCATGGGGCTCACGGCGAAGTACAGGCG
>DATLIL010000137.1:0-5207 GCA_035539475.1 Polyangiaceae bacterium | reverse complement strand
TGCCCGGGCCGTAAGGATCCTGCGCCAGCAGCGCCGGGGCGACCAAAAGTCCCGCGCCGGCGAGGGCGGCACGGAGCGCTGCGCGGCGGAGTGCGGGGCTCAACGTTTTTCCCCGTCGGTGCCGAGCAGCGCCGCCACGCGAGCCGCGACCTCGGCGCGCGGCACCTCTTGCTGCGTGTGTCCGCGCAGGTCCTTGAGCTGCACCACGGCCTTGTCGAGCTCCGCGTCGCCGAGCAGCAAGCAGGCGTGGGCGCCCAGCGTATCGGCGCGCCGCAACATGCTCTTCGGCGAGTTACCGCGCGTGTCGACTTCGGTGACGATGCCGAGCTGGCGCAGCTCGCGTCCGAGCCGCAGCGCTTCTGCCTGCGCGCGCACACCGATCGGCGCGACGAAGCAGATCGGCGGCCGGGGCGGAGCGTCCTCGGGCATGGCCAGGAGCACGCGCTCGAGCCCCATGGCAAAGCCGATGGCGGGCGTCTGCGGTCCACCGACGTCCTTGATCATGCCGTCGTAGCGTCCGCCGCCGAGCAGGGCGTTTTGTGTGCCGAGCTCGCCGCCCGTGGCCTGGAGCTCGAACAGCGTGCGCGTGTAGTAGTCGAGCCCGCGCACGAGCCGCGGCGCGACCTCGTAAGGCGTGCCCAGCGCGTCGAGCGCCTGACACAGTCGTTCCCAGTGTTGCCGATCGTCGTCGTCGAGCAGATCGAGCACGCTGGGCGCCTCCTGGATCGCCTCCTGATCGCGAGGATCCTTGGAGTCCAGGATGCGCAGCGGGTTGTCCTCGAGGCGCTTCTTGGCGTGGTCGCTCAGGCGGTCTGCCATTGGCGAGAGGTGGGTCTTGAGCGCCTGGCGGTAGCGTTCGCGCGTGCCGGCGGCGCCGAGGGAGTTGACCAGCACCCGCACCCCGCCGATGCCGAGCCCCTGCAGGAAGCCGACCAGCATGTCGATCATCTCGGCATCGCTACCGGGCCCGGCGTCGCCGTAGATCTCGCAGCCGGCCTGATGAAACTGGCGGTAGCGCCCGCGCTGCGGCTGCTCCGCACGGAACATCGGGCCGATGTAGTACCAGCGGCTGACCGCCTCGCGCGCGTGCACGGAGTTGGCGACGTAGGCGCGAGCCGCGCCAGCCGTGCCTTCAGGCCGGAGCGCGAGCGTCTCGTCCCCGCGCTGGAGGGCGAACATCTGCTTTTCCACCATCTCGGTGGTTTCACCGACCGAGCGCACGAAAAGCTCGAGCGGCTCGAGGATCGGCGTGCGCGCTTCCTGGTAGCCGTACAGCTCGGCCATGCGCCGGAACGCGTGCTCGAGCTTCTGCCAGCGCCCGATCTCGTCGGGCAGGACGTCGAAAGTGCCTTTGACGGCGCGAAATTGCATCGATAAGGACCGGGCCCGCGGCTCTCGGCCCGGCGCCCCCGCGCTTATGCTCGGGGAGGGGGATTGGGTCAAGGCAGAAACCCGCGCAACTGCTCCGCTAACCGTTCGTGCTAAAGGGCCGGACGGTGCCGAGAGCAGCCGCAATCGACCTTGGTAAGACCCGCGTGGGCGTGGCCGTGGCCGACGAGCTCGGCCTGCTGGCGCATCCGCGACCCTACGTGGACGGCCGTGATCCGCGCCGTGCCATCGAGGCGCTGGCCAAGCTCGCCGAGGAGGACGGCATCGAGCTCTTTCTGGTCGGCCTGCCCAAACAGCTCGACGGCACTGAAGGCATTGCCGCGCGCAGGGCGCGGCGCTTCGCCTTGGGCCTGGCTCGGCGTGCGGCCCTGCCGGTCGAGCTGATCGACGAGCGACTTTCAACCCGGGAGGCTCGAGCTCGGCTTCGCGAGCAGGGAGTGCGGGATCGCGAGGCGCGCGAGCGCGTCGACAGCGCCGCCGCCGCGGTGCTCCTGCAGTCCTGGCTCGACGCCCAGCGCGCGGGCTCGCCGTGACCCAGCGGGGCGCAAAGCGCGGAACCGCCAAGCGGCGCGCGCGCCAGCCCCGGTCCGGGCACAAGCCGCTGCGCGTCGCCGTGGTGGTGCTGCTCGCTGCGGCGCTCGGAGCCGCCTTCAGCCTGTGGTTCTGGGCGCGCGGCGCGGGCCCGGGCAGCGGCAAGCGTTTTTTCTACGACGTTGCCGCTCACGCCAGCGCGAGCAGCATCGCGCAAGACCTCGAGCGGCAAGGGGCCCTGCGAAGCCCGCGCCTGTTCGCCCTCTACTTATGGTGGTCGGGCGGCAGCGCGAGCCCCGGCACCCACCTCCTGCGCGATGATCTGTCGGCGCGAGAGCTGGCGCAGCGCCTTTCGCGCTTGCCGGGCCGGCCGAGCGTGCGCCTGACGTTCCCCGAGGGCTTCACCCACCTGCAGATGGCCGAGCGCCTGGAGCAGCACGAGATCTGCTCCAGCGCAGGCTTCCGCCGCGCCGTGAACGACGCCGCGCTTCTTCGTGAGCTCGGTGTGCGTGGCCCCAGCGCCGAGGGCCGGCTCTTTCCGGCCACCTACGATCTTTTCGTCGACAGCGAGCCGGAACAGGTGACGAGGCTCCTCGTCGGCGAAACGCGCAAGCGCCTCGGCAAGCTCGAGGCGGAGCGCCGCGCTCGGTTCGAGGCGCTCCAGCAGAGCTTTGGCTGGGACGAGCACGAGCTCTTGACCCTGGCCTCGCTCGTGGAGAAGGAGGCGGCCAACGCCGAGGAGCTGCCGCTCGTCGCCAGCGTCTTCTTCAATCGCCTGAGCGATCCCGAATTCAGACCGCTGCGCATGCTGCAGTCGGATCCGACCGCCGCCTATGGCTGCCTGACGGTAGCGGCCGGCAACGCGAGCTGTGCCGGGTTCCGCGGCCAGGTGACGCCGGCCATGCTGCGCGACGCGCAGAACCCGTACAACACCTACAAGAACCCCGGCCTACCGCCGGGCCCGATCGGAAACCCGGGCTTGCAGGCGATCAAGGCCGTGCTCGAGCCAGCACAGACCGACTTTCTCTACTTTTTCGCGCGGGGCGGCAAGCACACCTTTACGCGCACCTTCGCCGAGCATCGGAGCGCAATTGATGGGGGTGAGCCGGCGGCGAAGTGATTTCTTGGCCTCGACGTCACGGCCGTTGCGTCCGGCGGACAATCGACAGATAGGAGAGGCTAGCAAGATGACCAGTGAGCTGAACAAGGACGTACTTTCGAAGGCGGCGACGATGGCACGGGGCTTGGCCATCGACGCGGTGCATGCGTGTCAGAGCGGCCACCTCGGCTTGCCGCTGGGCTGCGCCGAGATAGGCGCCGTGTTGTTCGGGCAGGCGCTGGTCCATTGCCCGCAGCATCCCGAGTGGCTGAACCGCGACCGCTTCGTGCTCTCGGCCGGCCACGGCTCGATGTTCCTCTACGGCTGGCTGCACCTCAGCGGCTATCCCAACTTTCCGCTCGAAGAGATCAAGCGCTTCCGCCAGCTGGGCTCGAAGACGCCGGGCCATCCGGAGCTGATGCATACGCCCGACGGCGTCGAAACGACGACGGGACCGCTCGGCCAGGGTGTCGCCAACGCGGTCGGCATGGCCGTGGCCGCCAAGATGGCCGAGGCGCGTTTCAACACGCCCGATCACCAGATCTTCGACCACCACATCGTGTGCCTGGCAGGTGACGGCTGTCTGCAGGAAGGCGTCGCGCTCGAGGCAGTGGAGTTCGCTGGCCACCAGCAACTCGACAACTTGATCCTGATCTACGACTCGAACGCCGTGACGCTCGACGCCATGGCCAAGGAGACGCAGAGCCAGGACACCGCCAAGCACTTCGAGGCGCTCGGTTTCGACGTGCAGACCGTCGACGGCCACGAGATGGACGTGTTTGCGGCCGCGTTCACCCGCGCCAAGAACGCTGGCAGCGGCAAGCCCCAGCTGATCATCGCCAAGACGTTGATCGGCAAGGGCATCCCCGAGGTGGCGGGCACCGCGAAGGCGCACGGCGAGGGCGGCGCCAAGTTCTCCGAGGCGGCGCGCAAGGGCCTCGGGCTACCCGCGGAGCATTTCTACGTCGCCCCCGAAGTGAGCGCTTACTTCGCGGAGCACGGCAAGAAGCTCGATGCTGCGTACTCCGCCTGGCAAGCCAAGTTCGAGGCCTGGCAGGCCAAGCATCCGAAGCTCGCCGAGGAGCTGCACGCGACCCGCGCGTCCGCGCACACGCTGTCGGCCGACACCAAGCAGAAGACGCCCGCCGTGGCGGAGCTTCTCGCCGCCATCCCGGAGTTTCCGGCCGACACCAAGATCGCGACGCGCAAAGCCGGCCAGGACGTTCTGCAGCCACTCGCAGCCAAGAACCCGCTGCTGATCGGCGGCAGCGCCGACCTCTACGGTTCGACGCTGAACTACATCGGTGACCTGAAGGCCGGCAACGACGACTTCAAGCCAGGTCATCGTTCGGGCCGCAACATCCGCTTCGGCATCCGCGAGCACGGCATGTGCTCGATCCTGAACGGCATCGCCGCGCACGGCATCTTCCGGCCGAGCGGCGCCACCTTCCTCGTCTTCGCCGACTACTGCCGCGCTGCGATCCGCCTGGCGGCGCTCAGTCACCTGCCTGTCATCTACATCTTCACGCACGACAGCGTGGGTGTCGGTGAAGACGGCCCGACGCACGAACCGGTCGAAACCATTCCGGCCTTGCGCGTGATCCCCAATCTGGACGTGATTCGCCCCGCCGATCCGGAGGAGACGGCAGGCGCGTACGCCGCCGCCCTGGATCGCACCGACGGCCCGACCTTGATCGCGCTCACCCGCCAGGCGGTACCGCTGCTCAGCGACATTCCCGTGCAGGCGCGGCGCGAAGGGGCCTTGAAGGGTGGTTACATCGCCAAGAAGGAGTCCGCGAAGCTCGAGCTGATCCTGCTCTCGGCGGGCAGCGAGCTGCAGCACGCGCTGAAGGCCGCCGAGCAGCTCGGTCCCGGGACGCGCGTCGTCAGCCTACCGAGCTTCGCGCGTTTCGAGCGCCAGCCCGAGTCGTACCGTGACGAGGTGCTGCCGAAGTCGTGCCGCAAGCGCGTGGCCATCGAGGCGACCGTGAGCCGCACCTGGGATCGCTACGTCGGCCTCGACGGTGCCGTGGTCGGCATCGATCGCTTCGGCATGTCAGCGCCGGGCGGCACCGTCATGAAAGAGCTCGGCATGACAGCCGAAAACGTCGTCGCTGCGGCCAAGCGCCTGTGAATTTGGATTCACGGACGACTGAGTCGCGGCTACCATCCCGCTCAACTCCGAAGG
>DATLIL010000136.1:0-4456 GCA_035539475.1 Polyangiaceae bacterium | reverse complement strand
GTCGCCGCTGGCATTCCCGTCCACGCTGGCGCTGCCGCGCACGCTGGCGCGACAGCCGAACGAGAGGCAGACGACGAGCAGGGCGACCGCGGTCTTCACGGTGACAAAGCCTCGCACCTTGGCCCGGGTTGGGGCAAACATATCGCGGCGTCGTCTGCTCTGGGTTAGCGTGAGCCCGTGGATCTCGAGGCGCTGCGCGCCAAGCTCGCGGGAACCCCCACCCTGCGGCCCGTGGGCAGCGTGGTCGGGGTGGCCGGCGTGCTTTTGCGCGTTGCCGTCCCTGGCGCTCGCATCGGCGACCTCTTGATGGTGCGCCGGCGGGGTGAGCCGCTGGTCGCGGAGGTGGTCGGCTTCGATCAGGGCGTGGCGCTGGCACTGCCCCTCGGCGACCTCAGCGGAGTCGGTCCCGACGACGCCGTCGAGTCGACTGGCGGCTCCCTCGAAGTGGGTGCTGGTCCAGCCTTGCTCGGCCGTGTGCTCGACGGCCTGGGACGCCCTCTCGACGGCCAGCCCCTGCCCAAAGGCCTCACTCCCGTTCCCGTCGACCGCGCGCCTCCCCCTGCATTGCGCCGGCGACCCGTGGAGCGCCCGCTGTCGACCGGGGTCCGCGCCATCGACGGCTTTCTCAGCGTCGGCGTCGGTCAGCGCCTCGGCCTCTTCGCCGGCTCCGGCGTCGGCAAGAGCACGCTGCTCGGCGCGCTGGCGCGCGGTGCTCGCGCCGACGTCGTCGTGGTCGCGCTGGTCGGCGAGCGCGGGCGTGAGGTCGGCGAGTTCCTCGAGCACTCGCTCGGCAAGTCCGGCCGCGAGCGCGCGGTGACCGTGGTCGCCACCAGCGACGCGCCACCGGTCGAGCGCCTGCGCGCCGCTCACGTGGCCACGGCCATCGCCGAGTACTTCCGCGATCAGGGTCAGAGCGTGCTCCTGCTCGTCGACTCCGTCACGCGCGTCGCACGCGCGCAGCGCGAGATCGGCCTCGCCGCCGGAGAGCCGCCGGCCCGTCGCGGCTACCCGCCGAGCGTCTTCTCCATGCTGCCGCGCCTGCTCGAGCGCAGCGGTCAGGGCGAGCAGGGCTCGATCACCGCCATCTACACCGTGCTCGTCGAGGGCGGCGACATGGAAGAGCCGATCGCCGACGAGGTGCGCGGCATCCTCGACGGCCACATCGTGCTCGATCGCGCCATCGCCGCGCGCGCCCACTACCCGGCGATCGACGTCAGCGGCAGCATCTCGCGCGTCATGCCGCAGGTCGTGCCGGCCGAGCACACGACGGCCGCCCGCTCACTCCGTTCGCTGCTCGCCGCCTACGAAGAAAAGCGCGATCTCATCTCGCTCGGCGCCTACGCCAAGGGCAGCGACAAGCGCGTCGATCAGGCGATCCTGGCCATGCCCGAGCTCGCCAGGTTCCTCCAGCAAGACGCCCACGCCCTCGCCGACTTCGCCGAGACACAAGAGCGCCTGGCAGAGCTAGCCAAGAAGTATGCTGTCTAGTACTCGGCCGCGCTGCGCGCGGCCTCGTTGTTTTGGTTTTTTTGGCCGAGTGGCTGCGCAGGGCGCCTGGCCTTCCGCGCGTCCCGGTAGCAGCCGGCGCCTGTTCGGTCAGTTTGTTGTGACTCGCGCCTCACTCGCGGATCGAGATCTGATCCTGCCAAGCCCCATAGGTGGTTCCATGCTCGGCCGCTAGCGCGGCCTCGCGTTTCCTTTGCTTTGGGCTTGGTTGTTTTGGGGAACACGTTGGCGACGGCACCGCCTGCCGTCCTTCAAGAGCGGGACGCGTCGTCAGGCCGGATCGGCCCCACGCCGCCGCGGCCCGCAGCGGTGTACCCACAGAATCAGTGCTAGGCTCGCTCGTGGACGTCGAGATGGTGGCGGTCAGGCAACGCGCTCACGCGAGCATCGGTTTCGCGCCGTGGTTGGCGCTGGTTGCGCTCTCTGCCGCGGGCTGTGGCGGTGTCTCGCAGCGCGATGACGACCCCCCGGCCAAAGCCGCTGACACGGCGGGAAGCGGCGGTCTGACCGCGGAGCCTGGCGACACCGCCGGCACTGGCGGCTCAGTGCCAGGCGGCGGCGGCACGGCGCCAGGCGGCGGCACCAGCCCGATGAACGTCGCTGGCTCAGGCGGTGGCGGCTCGGGCGGCGCCGGGTACGATGGCCCCTCGCTCGCGTGCCGCTGCTCGCGTCGCTCCGACGCCGATGACCCGCAGTGCCCCCGCGGCGAAGGTGCACAAACAGAGGGCGTGATCGGGCCGGACGGAGGCTCGATCGAGCTGAAGGCCGAGCAAGGCACCGCCTCCGGCGTCGCGTTCTTGCTTCGCTTCCCCATCGAAGCCTACGCGACCGACACGACCGTCGTGCTCACCGAAACGGAAGAGCCGCCTCCCGCCGACTTCGTCGATTTCTCTCCGCTCTATCGGGTCGAGGCCGACGCCGAGCCCGACGGCGAGGTCGCGCTGCAGTTGCCCTGGGGCAACAAGGCCGGCTCGGTCGGCCAGGAGCTGTCGATCTACTACAGCCCCGACCTGGACGCTGACTGGGAACGAGTGCCCGACAGCTACGTCAACGCCGGCTTCATGCAAGGCTCGTTCATCGGCCTCGGCTACTACTTCGCGGGCTACCCCGTCAGCGAAGAGTCGAAGTGCCCATGATCTAGCTCACGCCTTCCGCGCCCATCGCGACAGGCAGGATGAGGTCGTGGAACGCGACAGGCAGCGTCGTCCAGCTAGGCGGGCGAAGCCCGGCTAGCGCTCGTGGGGCAGTCGCCCGCGCACCAGCAGCCGCACGCCGTCGACGATGCCGACGGAGATGAAGCGACCGGGTGCGAGAATGAGGACGAGCTGCACCAGCTGCCAGTTCACGTCGGCGCTCGGACGGTAGCCCAAGTGCAAGGAGCCACCCATCTGGTCGTGATTGGGGCGCGCGCGCACGAAGTAGGCGATCGCGCAATAAGCGACCAGCGCCGGCAGCCCGATGGCGATCGGCATCAGCGCCGGCCAGCTGAACCAGACTCCACCCGCGACCACGCCAACGAACAACAAGCTCGCCAGCACCAGATCGCGGATCACGCCGCCACGGCTCTGAAAGTCGTAACTCGGCCCGATCTCGACTCGGCCCGCTCGTCGCCGAAACTCTTCAGGACTCTCCAATACCAGGCACCCGCGACCAGGCTAACTCCGCTGCTCGACGCGTCAATAGGTGCCGTCGTTCCCGCCCCCGCCTCGCCTCGCGGTCCTCTTGTTTGGTGAACACACCGCGCACGTCATTGCCTGTCGCGCTACACGGCTGCACGTCGCTGATCGATGCAACCTTCAAGCGCGACAGGCAGCGCCGTTAACGGCGTGTTCCCCAACCCAAGTCCATCAGATCCGTTGAAGCGGACAGACCTGAAGCTCGACAGAGCGCCCTTGTTGGCGGCGTGTACGCCAGCCCAAGTCCATCAGGTCCGTTCGTGCTTGCTGCGAGGCCGCGTCAGCGGCCGAGCATGGAACCACTCATGGGTCTTGGCACCAGCAGATCTCGATCAACGAAAGAGACCCGAGTCACGAACGCGCTGCGCGATCCCCGACGGGGGACAAACTGACCGAACAGGCGCGGCTTGCTACCAGAACACCCGGAAGGCCAAGCGGAATGCGCAGCCACTCGGCAAAACAAAAAACCAAACAAGCTTCGGGCCGCTAGCGGCCCGAAGCTTTGCGCGCACCACTCGAGATCAGCTCTTCTTCCAGCTCGATCACGAGCTCCTTGGCCCGCTTGCTGAGCTTGGTCGGAACCTCGACGCCGATCACGATGTGCAGATCGCCGCGGCCGCTGCGATCGAGCCGGGGCATGCCGTGGTTGGACAGGCGGATGATCTTGCCGGGCTGTGTGCCGGCGCCGACGTCGGCGCTGACCTTGGAGCCGTCGGGCAGCTCGACCTCGACGCTGCCGCCGAGCGCTGCCTGGCTGAAGGTGACGGAGGCGCGCGTGGCGAGATCGTCGCCGTGGCGCTCGAAGCGTTCGTGCGACTCGACCTCGACGTCGACGTACAGATCACCCGACGCCGTTCCGCTCGGACCGGGCATGCCCTGACCGGGGACGCGCAGGCGATGACCGGTGTCCACGCCGGGCGGGAAGTTGACGAGCACCCGGCGTTGCCGTTCGACCACGCCCTGACCGCTGCACGTGTCGCACGGGTCGCGCACTACACTGCCGCTGCCTCTGCAGCGATTGCAGGTGGTGCTGAACATGATGAAGCCGCGCTGAGCGGTGACCTGGCCGCTGCCGCGACACTGCGGGCAGGACTCGGGTTGGGTGCCGCTCTTGGCGCCGCTCCCGGAGCACGTTTCGCAGGGGGCCGCGCCGCGGATGGCGACCTCGTGTTTGCCGCCGGTCATGGCGTCCTTCAGCGAGATGACCGCCTGCACGCGCACGTCTTGCCCGCGCGACTGGCGCCCGCCGCGTCCGGCGCGTCCTCCGCCGAACC
>DATLIL010000135.1:0-2062 GCA_035539475.1 Polyangiaceae bacterium | reverse complement strand
GTGTTCGAGGCTTACAATGATCGCCTCGAGCAGCGCATGGCGAGCCGCACGCCGCCGTCGACGTTCCAGTCGAATCAGGGCAGGCGTCTCTTGCAGTGGGCGCTCTACAACGGCCAGGACGACAGCCTGTCGCGGCTCACGCCGCTGAACGCGATCGCCGAGCGCCAGGGCTGGACCGACGGATTTCCCCCCGAGGTGCTGACCGTCAATTCGTTTCGCGATCGGCTCTACGCCATCCCGATCAGCATCATCCGGCAGAACATGCTGTACTACAACGTCCGGGTGCTGCAGGAGCACGGCATCGATCCGGACGAGCTGCGCACGCTGGACGACCTGCTCGCTGCTTGTCGGACGCTGCAGCAGGCGGGCGTCACGCCACTCGCAGCGGGCAACAAGTACAAGTGGGTGCTCGACATGATCTTGTGGGAGCAGCTCTTCCCGAGCCTGGTCGGCGCCGAGTACTACACGGCGTTCTGGCAGGGCGAGGGCAACCCGCGAGACGAGGAAGTCCAGGCAACGCTCGACGCGTTCCTCGAGCTCGTGCCCTACTTCAACGACGACTACAACGAGCTCGACTGGGACGCCGGCTTGATGCAGCTCTTTCCCGCCGACGGCTCGGAGCCGAAGGCCGCCATGGCTCCGATGGGCGACTGGGGCACCGGCTTCTACACCGCGCTGGACAAGGAGCCCGGCCAAGACTTTGGGGCCATTCCCTTCCCCGGCGCCGAAAACGTCTTCGTCTTTTCGGCGGACGTCTTTCCGCTGGTCGCAGGCGTCGAGAACCAGGCGGCCGCGGAGGAGTTCCTGATCACGGTTGCCGACTCGACGACTCAGACACGGTTCAACGCGATCAAGGGCTCGCTACCGGCGAGGACAGACGCCGTCGACCTGTCCGACTTCACCGAGCTGCAGCGCAAGTCTTTCGGGGATTTTACCAGCCGCGACCGTGTCTCGGTCGTGCACGGGTTCAAGCCCAACGAAGTGATGGCAATGCTGTATGAAGCCGTGGCCGACATGGCCAGCGACGGCGACAAGGAGCTCCTGCTCCACTACCTGGAAGCGAACTACGCCTCGCTTCGCGAGATCCCGCGCTGAAACCTCAGTCGCAGGCGCCCTCGCGTTCGCAGCCGTTGCTGGCGTTGCCGTCGCAGTCGTACCAGCCGGGCTCGCAGCGATAGATGCCACACTGGCCCCTGGCACAGAGCGGCTCGGCGACGTGCTCTTCCGGTTCGCAGAGCTTGTCGCAGCTTTCACAATGGTCGACGCTCTCGTAGACGTTGACCTCGCAGCCGTCGCTGACGTTCTCGTTGCAGTCGCCGTAGCCGGGGTTGCACCCGCCGATGATGCACTCGCCAGACTCGGAGCAGATGGGCTCGGCGTTCCTGACCCCGCACGGGATGCAGTTGTCAGCCCCGCAGCCGTTCTCGGGCGAAGGGCGCTCGCAGTGAGCCGGCTCGCCGCAGGCCTTGAAGCCCTCCGGGCAGCCCGCTCCGGTCTCCTCGGCGTCGAGCGTCAGGGAGCAGGACCAGACCAGGCCTGAGAGCACGAGCAGCGGCGGGAACCAGCGCATCCTCGATCGCCGCATCTTAGCGGGCTTTCCGAGTGCGACAGTGCCGTTTGCGAGTGTGGGCAAGGCACCCATGTCTGCTTACCGTCGCCTACGCACCGTTGCAGATTGCCGCAAACACACCCGCGAACTTTTGGGGGATTGCTATCCTGGTTCAGTGCGGGACTCGGCATGACCACCGTCTCTTCGGTTCTGGGCGTGCCCGTCGAGCCAGGCGATGTGGTCGCCGACAAGTACGAGATCGAGCAGCTGATCGGCGCCGGCGGCATGGGCGTCGTGGTGGCCGCGCGGCACATCGAGCTCGGAGGGCGCGTGGCGCTGAAGTTCCTGCGCTCCGACGAGGCCGACGATCCAGAGTCGGCTGCTCGCTTCTTACGTGAGGCGCGTGCGGCCAGCAGGATCACCAGCGAACACGTCGTCCGTGTCACCGACCTCGGCAAACACCCGAGCGGCGTGCCGTACATGGTCATGGAGTTCCTCGACGGCTCCGACCTG
>DATLIL010000134.1:0-2689 GCA_035539475.1 Polyangiaceae bacterium | reverse complement strand
GGTGGGAGGATGGTCCAGAGTCCCGGGCAATTTCATTTTTTGCCGAAAGCGACTCGGAACGCAAGTGAACACGCAGCCGCCTTCACTTACCTACCTCGAGGGTGATGTGGGCAGGTGCCACCGGGCCGCGTTGCATCACTTGCGGGTCTTTCGCGTGACACTTTGCGACAACCGTTCGGTGTGGCCAGGGCCGCCACAGCGCCGATCCAGCGCCCTGCGGCCGCATCCGCTTGTGGTACGGACCTCGCAAGGCATCGCTCTCGTCTCTAGCGTGGAGCTCACGGATGCACGTCAGACTGATGATTTCGGGAGGCCTGGTCTACTCGGTGGGGATTGCTCACCCGTTGACCCTGAACACGGAGACCCTGTCGAGCACGGACGAGGAGCAGCTACGACGCCTGCTCGCCGACGCCCACTTCTGGAAGCTCCCGCCCAAGGACCCCGCGACGGCTCCGCCCGTCGATATTCGCAGCTACGACCTGACCATCGAAGAGTCGGGCAAGACACAATCCGTCAGGCTGATCGACCCGGTTGAAGAGCCTCACCTGCACGCGCTGCTCGAGTTCATCAAGCAGCGCACCGGCGCTCCGAGCTGAAGCTCAGCCTTCGACCGCTCGACTGGGCCGCCGCCGCGCTCGCGGCTCGGCGCGCTCCAGGCTTTCCTGCGACAGCAGCTTGTTGAAGTGACTGACCTGCCCGTCCTCGGTCTCTTCCTGATGCAGAAATGCGAGCCTGCGCTGATCGAAGGCCAGGAACCATTCGTCCCACGAGATCCGTTCGGCCCCGTCGTTGGCCGAGAAACCAGGAAAGTCGATGCGCAGGACCGACGGCTCGTGCGCGCCCGTCGCTCTGACCAGGGCTGGGAATCCCCCGCGCTCTTCGGCCCACGTCCTTATTTCATCGTGATCGGTCGTGATGGTTGCAGCTGCCATGTCGATTCGCATAGGCACGCCTCGTGCCATTTGGCGCGCTCTGTCCGAGCACGGCCGGAGCTCCACCGCGTCGAGGCGAAATCCGCCCCGCGAACGGCCAATGTGCCTCGTATTCGGCAAAAGCCGACGCCCAGGCCCACCCACATTGTCCTGAAAATCAGGCCGGAATAGCGCGCTCTTCACTGGTACGCGACGTGCAGCGAGGGGGTGCGCGACGAGACGAGGAGATGAATGATGAAGAGAGGCGCGGATCTGATCTGTCTTTCACACCTGCGTTGGGGGTTCGTGTTTCAGAGACCGAACCACCTGATGACTCGCTGTGCACGCGAGCGACGTGTCTTCTTCTTCGAGGAGCCCGTCTATGGTGCCGATCAGTCACACCTGGCGGTGTCCCAGGTCGCGCCCAATCTGTACACGGCCGTTCCTCACCTACCGCAGGAGATGGCTGCAAAGCCGCAGGCTCAGCAACGAGCGATGCTCGCAGAGCTTTGCATGACGTACGGGATCTCGAGCCCACTGCTCTGGTACTACACACCGATGGCGCTCGCGTTCGCGGAGGATCTGCCGTGCGCGCTCACCATCTACGATTGCATGGACGAGCTCTCCGCTTTCCACGGTGCGCCGCCCGAGCTGTGCGACTACGAGGCACGCTTGCTCAAGCGCGCCGAGCTCGTCTTCACGGGCGGGCAGAGCCTGTACGAGGCCAAGCTGAACCGCCACGGCAACGTGCACGCCATGCCCAGCAGCGTGGACGCCGAGCACTTCTACAAGGCCCGCATGGCGGTGATCGAGCCCGAAGATCAGGCTCCGATCGCCTACCCGCG
This sequence comes from Polyangiaceae bacterium, assembly GCA_035539475.1. Lineage (GTDB taxonomy): Bacteria > Myxococcota_A > Polyangia > Polyangiales > Polyangiaceae > PMG-095. The sequence continues at coordinate 933 of DATLIL010000134.1, read as the reverse complement.
CCTCGGTTTCTTCGGCGTGATCGACGAGCGCATGGATCTGGAGCTGATCGATCGCATCGCGCGCGAGCACCCCGAATGGCAGCTGGTCTTCCTGGGACCGGTGGTCAAGATCGAGCCTGGGCGGCTGCCGCGCCGGCCGAATATCCACTACCTCGGCCAGAAGAGCTACGCCGACCTGCCTGCCTACATCGCGGGCTGGCACGTGGCGCTCATGCCTTTCGCGCTGAACGAAGCCACGCGCTTCATCAGTCCGACCAAGACGCTCGAATACATGGCCGCGGGCCGCCCCGTCGTTTCGACGGCGATCCGCGACGTGGTCCGTCCCTATGGCGAGCAAGGTCTGGTGCGCATCGCCGATCACGAGAGTTTCGCGGACGCGATCGAGGACGCGCTGTCCGAGAGCGTGGGCACGGGACGGGTACGAATGGACGAATGCTTGACCCAGACCTCCTGGGACAAGACCTGGACGCAGATGTCGGCGTTGATCGCGGAAGCGCTCGGAGCCCCGATCTCCAAAGTGGCATAGGAGGCATGAATGTTCGATTACCTGATCGTGGGCGCTGGATTCGCCGGCAGCGTGCTGGCGGAGCGACTGGCGTCACAGGCCGGCAAGAAGGTACTGCTCTGCGACAAGCGACCCCACATCGCCGGCAACGCCTACGACTTCTACGACGACGACGGCATCCTGATTCACAAGTACGGGCCGCACATCTTCCACACCGCGTCGGCGCGTATCTTCAACTACCTGTCTCAGTTCACCAGCTGGCGCCCGTATCAGCACCGCGTGGTCGCCTCGGTCGACGGCATGCTGGTGCCGTTTCCGATCAACCTGACCACGCTGGAAAAGCTCTACGGCCAGAGCTTCGACGCCGAGAGCGCCGAGGCCTTCTTCAAGGCCAGGGCCGAGGCCATCGGGCATCCGCGCACCTCCGA
>DATLIL010000133.1:0-2380 GCA_035539475.1 Polyangiaceae bacterium | reverse complement strand
CCAGAGTGCGCGCGGTCAAGGTCAGGCGTTCCGTCGGTCGGCGCGAGACCAGCGCGGCGGCCCCCGAGGACACATCCCGCGCGATCGCGGAACACTCGATCACATTGCTGAAGACCGAGCCGAGCCTGCTGCCGGTGAAGCGGAGCCAGCGCGTGGCCGTTGTCACGACGAGCTCGGAGTTCGCCCGTGCCGCGCGCCAGCTGCCCGAGGTCTATGACGTCGTTCGTCTGGTCGAAAAGGAGGGCTTCGAGCTCTGGACCAAGGATCGAAAGCTGTCCGGCGATTCGATGAGACGCGCCGAACAGAGCGCGAGCGCGGCCGACGTCACCATCGTCGCCGTCATCAATCCCTGGGAGATGGGCGTCTTCGAGCAAGTTCGCCAGAGCGGCAAGAAGGTCGTGCTCGTCAGCCTTGGCCGCCCCATCCTGCTGCATCAGGGCGCCCAGGCGAACGCCTTGGTCGCAACGTACGGGTATTCCCAGGCATCGTGTGTGGCCGCGACGCGCGTGCTCGCTGGCGAGCTCGAAGCCAGGGGGCGACTACCGGTGAGCCTGCCGGAGTACCCGTTCGGAACGGGACTCACGCTAGGCGGTGCGAGTCTTCCGGGCGACGGCGGCTGAGCGCGGCCAGAAGAAGACGTAGCTCCCCACCATCAGCAGCGCGAAGGCGAAGACGTTCATCGCGAGCGCAATGCCAGCGTGGAGCACGAGCCCGACGATGACTGCAGCCCGCCGCAGACGAGGAATGCACAGGCCGACCAGGAGCGCGGCCTCGGACAGCAGCACGAACCACGACAGAGCCGCCATGGCCCCGGCGTGACCGAGTCCGCCGAGCACGAGCGGATAGAGACCGATCAGCGGCCCCTGCAGCAGCGCGCCGAGCGGGCTGTCCGGCAGAGTAGCCGCCAAGTCGCTGCTCAGCACGACACCGGCCAGAAAGCTCGGGTTGAGCTTGGCGACGACCGCCCAGGCGTAAACGGTGAGGATCTGTGCCTTGATCAGCTGCTCTGGCCAGCGCGGCGCGAGCTCGCTCTCGGAGTCAGGAGCACGCCGCAGCAGCGACAGGCGCCGATCACAAGGCGAGCAGGCCAGGATCAGACCTAGCAGGCACAACAGGTAGACGTGGTTGCGAAACATCAGCAGATCCACGCTGAGCAGGTAGGCGTACACGGCGGTCGCTGCGGCGATGCCCACACGGGCGAGAACCCCGGTGAGCGCCAGCAGCGCGCCGCCCAGGGCCACGTAGCGCAGGATCTCGTGCGTCTCCGGCCAGATCGGCGCTGCCAGGCTCGACAGCGGGACATGAAAACGGTTGGGAGCGTAGTCGCCCGCGCGTGGGCCGTCCGTTGCCGCAATGATCAGCGCGGCAAGGCCCCAGGCCAGGCGATAGAGCGCGAGCCGCCGCGCGTCCGCCTGACCCAGCCAGAGCCGCTTCCAGGACGACCAGAGCCGTTGCCCGAGACTCATCGACGCGCTCACGGTTCGCACCAGTTGCGCTCGGGTGACGAGAGCTGCACCACCTGCTCGCTGCCGGCGTCCTGGCATTCGATCCACAAATGGAGCTCGCACTGCCCCCCGTGGCGTTCCTTCAGCCCTTGGCAGACGTAGCCCGCGAAGTCCTGCAGGCGGTCCTCCGTGAGGACGCGTCGCAAGTGCGACCACTTGGGAAAGGCGAGCTCGAGGTTCAGCGGCTTGGTGCTGCCGTCAGGCAAGACGGCGCGCGCCGCTAGCTTCCTGCACGCGAGCTTCTGCCCGAACATGTCCCAGGAGAAGTCCTCGGGATCGGTCGCGCGGGAGGTGAGCTTGACGCACAGCGGGATCAACTGCTGGAGCGCCACGAACGCCGTCGCCAGCCCCACGATCCAACGTTCTCGCACAGCCCGTGTACGCTTCGCCTCGCTCTTCGACACGCGTCAAGGCCGAGCCAGCGGGGGTACGTCGAACGTCTTGCCGTAGAGGTTGAGCTTGGCCGGTGCACCTTCACCGGCCTGGAACAGAAGGCTCGTCGTCTTGGTGGCGTGAGGCTCGACGCGAATGGGCTTGGCCACCCCCACGGAGATCCGGTGCAGTGGAGAAGTCTTACCGCCGGCGCGCTCGAGGACGGCGGCGTTCGGTTGATCCAGATGGGCGATGGCGAGCGGGGTGCTGGAGGTGTTGTGAAGAGCCAGAAATACCTCCGTGTTCCCGTCGAACGCCGGCTGCGCCTTACTCACCGAGACGTCCACCTTCTGCAACCACTCGGGCTGGCGGGCGCTGCTCTCGTTCTTGCACGCGAGTAACCCGCAGATGCCAAACAGGCAGAAGAGCCTCGTTGCGCGGAGCGAGGGGATGCTCAAGGGCCAGCGTCCTCGCCAGGCGCGAGAAATCTCGCGATCCACGAC
>DATLIL010000132.1:0-11501 GCA_035539475.1 Polyangiaceae bacterium | reverse complement strand
TCCCGAGCCTGGGCGCAGGTTGGTTTGCGTGTCGGGAATATCGATGCACGCTGCAAGCGCTGCGGCGCCGGGCGCAAGCAGGCGCCAGGCCGCTCTCGCTCTCGTCATAGAGCTCCCCCGAAGCTCAAGCCGATCCGGTCGGGGCCTATCACGGGTACGAAGTGCGCTCGCGTTTCGGGCTTCTTGCCATTGGGCGCGGTGGCGATGAGCAAGATGCCGGCTCCGAGCGCTGCGGCGCCAACCCCCAGGCCAACGTAGGACACGATCGTATTCGCCTTGGCCGCGTCGAGCTTCGATTGCCGATCCTCGAACTCATCCACCGAGAGCACGTCGCACGAGCCGGCAGCCGAGTCCGGCAAGCAATTCTCGTCCGCTTCCTCCGCCGTCGAGCGACCCATCACGTTGAACACGATGCCGAGCCCGAGCCCCACCACGCCCACACCGCCCAGCGCATAACCCACGGTGCGCTGCACGCGACCATCATCGCCCGTTTCAGGTGGCGCGTCGGGCGCCGCTGCCGGCGCGACGGGCACGGGGGCGCTCGGCGGCGGCACGGGCTGTTCGCCAGCGGCCGCGAGCTCGAGGCTGGCGATTTCGACGACTGCGCTGCCACCTTCCGCGATGGAAGTTTCACTGCGAAACGGTACGCGCTGAGGCGCGTGGACTTCGACGATCACGCGGCCCGGGTCGACGGGCAGTGCCAGTCCGAACGCGCCCGGCGGCACGGCTCGGCCCTCGATCTTGACTTCGAGTCCGGGCGTCGCACGTACGCCATCCGAAATTTGTAACGTGACGCGCGCGAGCTTCGGCGCGAGGGCGGCGCGGCGCTCTTCGGCGAACGTCACGCGCTCCGCCGAGCCATCCCGGCGCGCCGCGGCCAGGGCTTCTCCGTAACGAGCCCAAGCCGTCGCGGTCTTGCCCGCGGCTTCGTAGCACCCGGCGGCATTGAACAGCGCGCCGGTGCCCGGGTAGGCCCTGAAGCTATCGTCGAACTTGGGGCAGGCCTGGTCGAACTTGCCTTGCTCCATCAGGACCTTGGCGTCGGCGAACATGGTCTCGGCCATCGCGCGGTCGGTGCCCTGAGCGCGTGCTGCACCCACGAGCAGAGAACAGGTCAGGAACACGGAAGCGAAGCAGCGGAGGTCGTTCATGATTCGCTACGTTGGCCAGGATCAAGCGCCTCGCTGGCGGCAAGAGTCAATAGTCAATTCTGTGCCGCACGAGCCTCGGCGGGGCCGTGCCCCGCCGAGCATGATTTTTGTGATTTGCGGAGTGCCTGCGCGTAGCGCCTCGCCTTCCGGGTGTTTTGATAGAAAGCGGCGCCTGTTCGGTCAGTTCTTCGTGAATCGGGTCTCTGGTCTTGATCGTGATCTGATCGTGCCGAGTCCCGTAGGTTGATCCAGCTCAGCCCGCTAACGCGGGCTTCGCGCAATCCCGACGGCGCCACTCGGCTCGATTGGGAACGTTCGCGGACCCGCGAGGCCGCGTCAGCGGCCGAGCATGCAACTACGTCATGGGTCTTGGCACCGGCAGATCTCGATCTAAGAATGAGACGCGAGTCACGACAAACTGACCGAACAGGCGGAGCTTTCTAACAATGTACCCGGAAGGCCAAGCGCCATGCGGAGGCACTTCGCAAAATCAGAAACAAATGCGAGGCGGGCTTCGCCCGCCGAGCAAGCTAGCTAGCTACGCGCGTTCAGTCACGCGCGTCGCCATGAACTTCAGATACCGGCCCTCCACGTGACCCACGCGACCCGGGTGATCAATGGCCTGACCGTTGTCGTGGATGATGGCGAGGTCCACATCCGCGCGGGCGCCCGCGGCGGCGAGGGTTTCGCGGAAGGCTTCGGGGCTGACTTGCGCGGTGCAGCTGGCGGCAGCGTAGAAGCCGCCGGGCTCGGTGACCTCGAGGCAGAGCGCGTGCAGGCGCGCGTAGGCGCGCAGCGCGCGCTTGAGCTGATCCTTCGAGGTGGCGAAGCTCGGCGGGTCGGCGATCACGAGATCGAAGCGGCGGCCCTCGGCGGCGACGCGCTCGAGGTAGGCGAAGGCGTCCTCGTCGGAGAAGCCATGCTGCCCGGGGTCGATGCCGTTGAGCTCGAAGTTGCGGCGAGCCGCGGCGCCCGCGGGAGCGGCGCTGTCGACGCTGATCACTTGTCGCGCGCCGCCGAGCGCCGCCGCGACGCTGAAGGCGCCGGTGTACGAGAACAGGTTGAGCACGCGCCGGCCCGCGGCGTGCTCGCGTACGAAGCGGCGGTTGTCACGGTGATCGAGAAAGAGCCCGGTCTTCTGCCCGTGCGCGAGGTCCACCTCGAGCAACATGCCGTGCTCCCGCACGACGAACGGAGCTGGCACCTCACCCGCGACCGCCTCGGTGCGGGCCTCGCCGGCGCTGTCGCCGCGGCGCTTGCGGCGCACGATCGAGAGCGGCGATAGCTCCGCCTTCAGCGCGGCGATCACCCAGGGCAAGACCGCCTCCAGCGAGTCGGCGTAGGTGACCAGGGCCACGTGGCGGTCGTAGACGTCTGCGGTCAAGCCGGGCAGACCGTCGGCCTCTCCGAACAGCAGACGGTAGGCGTTGGTGTCACTGCTCTGGACCAGCTGCCTGAGCTCACGCGCGCTCTTCACGCGCTCGCGCACCCAGGCGGCGTCCGGCACCTGCCGCCGCGAGAAGATGCGAAGCGCGATCGGCGAGCGCTCGTCCCACAGCGCGAAGGCGCTGAACTCGCCGGCGCTGATCTTGACGAAGCTCCCCGAGCGCGCCCGAAAGCCCTTCGGCACGTGGTCGCGATAGACCCACGGATGCCCGGCCTCGAGGCGCGCCGCCAGAAAGGCCGGCAGCTTTACAGTGGGAACGTCGCTCACGGGCGACTAGTTACCACGCCCTGTGGACTGTGCGTCAGCGGCCCGGAACGGGGCCAGTGCTCTGGCGAACAATCAGTTTCATGGCGAACTCGGTCGGCTTGACCGGGACCTCTTCGCCTTCGACCGCAGCCATCAGCAGGCGGCAGGCCGCCGCGCCCATGCCGCGCATTTCTTGGCGCACGGTGGTGAGGCCGGGCCAGTAAAGCGCCGCAGCGGGGATGTCGTCGAAGCCGACCACCGAGACGTCGCGCGGCACGCTGATGCCCTCGGCCTGCAGGGTGCGCATGAAGCCGATGGCCATGGCGTCGTTGCCGAGGACCACGGCCGTGGGCGCCTTTTGCCGGCCCATCTTCATCCACTTGTGCGCGTACTCGACGCCTTCTTCCACCTGGTAGCGGGTGAAGCTGACGTTGGTCTCCGGGATCTTCACCTTGTGGGCGGCGAAGCCCTGCTCGAGACCCTCGAAACGCTGGCGGGCGTCGTGCGAGTCCTTGGGGCCGCCGACGTAGGCGAGGCGGCGATGACCGAGCTCGTAGAGGTGATCGGCGATCTCCTTGCCGGCCGCGGCGTTGTCACTGCGCAGGACCTGCACACCCTTGAAATTCTCGTCCGGCGCGATCGCCGAGACGGCGAGGCCGGCCTTGCGCGCCGACTCGATCAGCGCCTTCTCGCGGCGACCAGCGCGAGCAAAGATCAGCCCGTCCACGCGCCGCTCGCGGATCCACGACGAAATCGTGGTGGTGTCGTACTTGTCCTTGAGCACCAGGCTGCCGACCAGGAGCGAGATGTGCTTCTGCGTCAGCTCCTCTTCGATGCCGCCCAGGATCTGCGTGATCCACTCGCTCTGCGTGTCCTCCATGATCAGGCCGACGCAGCCGGCTCGTCCCAGCGAGAAGTTACGAGCCGTGGTCCACGGGGTGTAGCCGAGCTTGGCGATCACCTTGGCGACGCGAGCCTTGACCTCCGCGCTGGCGTACCCGCCGTTGATGACGCGAGAAACAGTGCTCTTGGAAACGCGGGCGTGCCTTGCGACTTCCGCGATATCAGCGCGATGGCTCATCTTCTCTCCACTGGGGCGCCCGCTGGGCATGGACCCCAACATGCAATCACGAGACTGGTCGTGACACTAGTACGCCAGCGCCCACGACGGGTTTCGCGGCGGTCACCGAAACCGATACCAGCTCGGCCGGGACGGACGTTAATGGGTTTCCGGGGCGCCGACCTTCCGTGCGCCGCGCCGGTTGTACCTTTTTTAACCGCCGACGATCGCGCGCACGGCGTCGAAGTCGGAGTCCTCGACCGCACCCTGAACCGTGCAGACAACCTTGCCTTTGGGGTCAATCAGCAGGTGTAGTGGCAGCTCGGGGTCAGGATTCTGACTCGCAGCCAACAACCAGTCTTCTCTTTCTTTGCCCTCGCGTAGCCAAAGAGTTGACTGTAAACCGCTGGTTGGCTGTGTGTTCAAAAACTGCTCGAGCTGCCGCTGGTCGTCGTCGATGGAGACGAAAGCCACGCGCATCTTCGAGGAAAGCTTGCTCTGCCAGCCGAGCAGGCGCGGGATCTCTTCCTTACAAGGCACGCACCACGCCGCCCAGAAGTTGAGCCAGGTCCACTTCCCACCGCCACTCGGGACGACCGCCTCGAGCTCGGGAGCGCCCGAAGCCGAGCGCGTGAAGATGGGCTTCTTGGGTAGGGCTTTGCCATCGCCGAGCTGGCCCTGACAAAGTTTGCGTGCAGGTTTCGTGGCGGCCGCGGCGCTGACGGCGGGCTTGGCGGCAGTGGCGGTGGCCGCGGTCACGGTCGCGGGGCCGCTGGCTTCCACGGCCTGGCTGCGCGACTTGGTGACGGTAGGTTCGGCGTCGACGTCCTTCTGCTCACAGCCGAAGAGAGCGCACGAGAGAACCAGAGCCGTGGAGAGCGGCAGGCGCCTCGAGCCCAGAGTGTTCACAAACGACAATCCACCCATGACACGAACGCGCTCCGGTTGATGGCTTCTTCGTCGCACTTGGCGTCGCCCGAGTTCGGCCACGTGCAGTAGTCCTTGGAGAGCTGCGCGAACTCGTTGCCGAGCCAGAGCAGGCCGACTTTTTTGTCGATCTCCGGATCGTTGGCCACGCTCTGCAGGTGGTACATGACGGAGTTGGCGCGGCGGTGCGACAACGCGCGGTTCTTGGACTGCGTACCGGTCTTCGAGGCGCGCGCCACGACGAAGAAGTAGCGGGCGCCCTTGCGCGCGAACCACTTCTCTTCGAGCAGCTTCTTGGCCTTGTCGTCGAGCTCGTCCATGCCCTCGGCGAACATGATCACGGCGCCGCGGTCCTTGAGCGGGGTGAAGAGCTCGTTGAAGTCCTCGTCGCTGATCGAGGCGAACGTCTTGACGTCGGCGGGCTTGCAGCCGCGGCGCGCGTCGCCTTCCGACAGGCCGCACGAGTGCAGCACGCGCTCGAGCACCTCTTTGAAGCGCGGCGTGCAGTAACCCACCTCGGCGTGATCGGCGACCGCGACCTTGGGCTTCTCGGCCTCGGGCGTGACCAGACGCTTGCCAGCGGCCGAGACCCAGCCGGCGACGGCGAGCGTGACCACCACGAGCAGGCCAGCGCCGAACGCTCCGCCGATCAGACCCGCCTTGCTCGAGCCACCCGGCGGGGGCGGCGGCTCATGAGCACTGTACGCATCTGCTGCACGAGACGTCATGGCAGCACCTCCGGGGCGAGCTGTTTCAGCGTGAAGCGCAGGCCGATGTCGGTGTCCTCGTCGCAGATGCGCTTGTTGCCGAAGTAGACCTGCGGAGTCGACACCGGGATGCTGTTGTCCGAGGCGAAATGCAGGTGCTGGTTCAGGCGCACGTCGGTCTTGCGGTCATCGACACAAGCCAGGAGCTCGGCGCCCCAGCGCTGCTTGATCGCGGCCCGCATCACGTCGGCGCCTGCTTTTCCAGCCCGCGAGAGGTAGGTCTGCTCGGCGTAGGCCCAGTCGAGCACCTGCCGGGCCTGAGCGCCGCCGCAGAGCACGGCCTTGGACACGATGCAGGCGCCGGGGTGCAGCGGCCTGTCGAGCATCCAGTTGCACTCGCTGTCGAGCGGGAAGAGCACGAGGTCGGTGTCGAGCCGCTCGAACACACCCTCGGTCACGAGACGCTCGTGGAACGCCTTGCAGGTCGGGCACAGCGGGTCTTCGAAGAAGAGCACCTGCTTGACCGCCTGGGTTCCGCGAACCTTGACGGGCTCGCCCGCCTTCATCTTCGGCTGCTTGAGCTCACCGCACTGCGTGAGGTACGGCCGCTGGTCGGGCACGCTCGAAGCGTAGACCGCGGCGGGTACCAGCGTGACCACGCCGAGCGCCACCAGCCAGCCCAGCGCGAGCAGCGAGTTGCCGCGAGGTCTGCCCTCGGTGCCGCCGAGCAGCATGCCGATGCCGCCTGCCGCCAGCAGAAATGACGAGATGTAGATGCCGACGCAGGTCTGGCACAGCTGGCCGAGCTTCATCAGGCTGATCGTGAACATGGTGATCGACGCAGCCAGAGGCGTCAGACTCACCCAGCCGAACAGCGTGACGTTGTCGCGTGGAGCGCGCGGCCCTGAAAGCAGCAAATACAGGGCAAACCCGGCGAAAAACGTGAAGGCCCCGAGGGCGAACAGGGAGATCGGCACGCCGCCCCAGAGCGAGTCCTTGAACAGCGCCGAATACGGGCTGTACATGGCCGCGCGGCAAGCCTCCGCCTCCGAGGTGGGGGGCGCCCCGGGAATGAACGAGCAATGGACGTCGTGCAGCCGGCGATCGAGGTGCTGCGCGTAATCCATCGTCGAGTACGACGCGAAGATGAGTCCCAGCACGGAAGCGGCGAGCGCGACCGCAGCGGGCACCTTCGAATTCGGCCCAATCATCGGGCCTGAGCGTAAACTTACTTCTTACCCGAAAGCAACCGCTGGGCTTCAGCGCGCGCGGGGTGTTTTTCCGGCGCTTCGTCGAGGAAGCGCTTCAAGAGCGGCTCGGCCTCGCCAGGTTTCTTGAGATATTCGGCGTACAGCACACCGAGATTGAACGTCGCGAAAAGATTTTTCGGCTCGCGCTCCAGGACGCCCTTCAACAGCTTTTCGGCCTCGGCGTAAGGCGCGGTGTTGTCGCGCGAACCCTGTGCGCGTCGCGCTGCGGCGAGCCCCAGCGCAGCCTCGGTGTTGTCCGGCTCCTTGGCGAGCACGGTACGAAACTCTTCGCTGGCCCGATCGTACACGCCCGCTTTGAGCAAGACGATGGCCATGTTGAGACGCGCGGTCGTATCGTTGGGATCGAGGTCGCTGGCGCGGGCGAAGTGGCGAAATGCAACGGCGTCGTCGCCGCGCTTGAGCGCGACCAGCGCGGCGGCACGGTAGGCGGGAGCGCTTTTTTCGCCGGCTTTCAGCGCTTCACCCGAGATCAGCTCGGCGGTGTCGAGCTCGCCGAGCTCGAGGTGCGCCAGCGCGAGCTCGGACAGCGCGAAGGGGTCGCTCGACTGCCGCACGAGCACGGCGTGAGCCTGATCGATCGCCTCCTTCACCTTGCCGCCCTCGCGCAAGGTGGTGAGGAGCGCGGCGCTCGCCGTGGCCGCCTTCGGGTTCTCTTTGACGAACTTCTTCAGCACGTCGATGGCGCCGTCGTAGTCGCCGGCGCGGCGCCGCACTTCGGACAGCGCGACCGCCACGTCTTCGGCGTTGGGGGCGAGCGTGTGCGCTTGCTCGAGCTGCTTCTCGGCGGCCTTCAGGTCGCCGCCCTCGGCCTGCAACACGCCGAGGTTGTAGCGCGCCTCCCATAGCTTTTCGTCGGCGCTGATGGCCTCCTCGAACAGAGCTTGCGCACGCTTCTTGCCGTCCGGATCGCGCGCGGCCTCGACGCCTTGCGCGAGCTTGGTCAACGCTTGCGGGTTGGCCGGCGGCAGCACCGGCGTCTCCGACTGTTTGCTCGAGCCGCCGCAAGCGGGCAGTGCGAGCGCGAGCGCGCAGAGAAGAGCGAACCTCACGGCTTGGCTCCCTTCTCTTTCTTGGCGTTCTCGGGCGGCTTCTCCTGCGTCTTGTCCTCGTCCTTGGCGGCGCCGCTCTGGGGCATGACGTAGACCTCGCTGTAGCCCTTGTCCGTGCGGCGCAGCCCCGCGATCAGCGGCGGCAGCGGCAGCGGGCCGCGCGAGCGCAGCTCGAAGCCAATTTCACGCAGCGGCGGGTAAAGCTCGGAGTTCAGCCGGCCGAGGGCGTCGCGCATCTTGGCGGTCCACTCGTTGAAGATGCCGAGCTCGATCGCCTTCTTCCAGCCGCTCTCGTAGGCCTCGAGCCCGCGCTCCTCGATCGGCACCACGAACTCTTCGATCGACTGCGTGTAGAGCTCCTTGTCGGCCGCGGGCAGGTTGGCCGGCGGCGGCGAGTTGAGCAGCGCCTTGGTGAACGACTCGTAGGTGAAGCCGATCTGGTAGAGCGCTGCGGTGGTCCACTCGGCCACGCCCATCTCGGCGGTGTCGAGGAAGGCGTCGGCCGCCTTCTTCAGGAGCTCGCTCTTCTGCTTGAGGCGCGCCTTGAGCTGCTTGACGTCGCCCTCGATCTTGACGGCCTCGTACTTGACGAGGATGGCCTCACCCTGGAGGTAACGCGCCTTGGCCGCCCAGTATTTACCGCGCGGACCGAGCGCGTTCTTGCGCAAGGTGTAGGTCTGGACCGCGCGATCGAGCGCCGCCGCCGCGCCGCGCTCGTCGCCCTTGCGCACGGCCGCGAGCCGCACCAGCGCCTCGATCTGCGCGTCCACGCTGCGCGCCGAGCGCGAGTACTTGTCGTAGAGCGCCTCGGCCTCCTTGAGCTTGCCCGCCTTCTCGTGAGCCTTGCCCATCAAGAAGGTGACCTCGTCGCCGAGCTCGTCGCGCGGGTACATGCGCTTGAACTTCTCGCCGCTGTCGATGGCCTTGTCGTGCTCGCCCACGGTCGCGCGCAAGAGGACCGCGTTGTACGCGGCGTCCTTGTGGTGCTCCGACTTGGGCCAGTACTCGGCGATCATGGCGTGGTAGCCAGCCGCCTCGCTGAACAGGCCTACCTCCTGGTAGGTCGTGGCCGCGATCCACAGCCCCTGCGCCGCCTCCGGCCGCTGCTTGTGGTTCGCGACGAGCAGACTGGCGGCGCTGGCCATGACCTCGAGATCGCCGGCGCGCTTGGCCTCGACCTCGGCGTTGACCGCCGCCTGCGCCGAGCGCGCCTCGCCGGGAAACTCGCGCGCCGCGCGTAGGTAGGCCTTGCCCGCTTCGTCGTGCTCGCCCTTCTCGGCCAGCTGCTCGCCCTGCTTGAACATGGCACCGACGATCAGCCCGTCGAGCTTGGCCTGGTTCTCCTTGCTCTGGAAGCCGGGCGCCTTCTTCAGGCGGCGCGCCCAGGTCTCGATGTTGACGTAGTCCTTGCTGCGGTTGAACGAGTCGAGCAAGAGCTCGCCGGCGCCGACGGCGTACTTGTCGTTCGGGTACTTCTCGAGCAGGAGGCCCCACTGGCGCACGGCGGGGTCGTACACCTCGTAGTCGTAGTAGAGCTTGCCCTGGCGGAAGAGGAGCTCCGGGATCTGTTTGTCGTCCGGGTAAGTCTTGACGTAGAGCTCCATCGCCTCCGTCAGCTTCTTGTCGGTCGCCGTCTCTTCCTGCTTCTTCTTGGCGGCCTTGCTCTGCTCGAACTCGCGGGCGCGCGCCACTTCGAGCGCGGCGAGCGCGTTGTAGAGCGCGACCCTGGAGAACTCGCCCTGCGGCTTCAGGCGTACCGCGGCGAGGTAGGCGTCGGCGGCGCCGACGGCGTCATCCAGGTGGTAGAAGTAGATCTCGGCGAGGTTGTAGTTCACCTCGTAGGCCTCGGGCCGCTCGCCGAAGCGCCCGACGTACACCTTGTACAGGTTCGCGGCGGCCTGGTACTCGCCCTTGCTGCTCTTGTCGCGCTGGGCCTTGGCGTGCAGTCCGACGGCGTCCTCGCGCAGCTGCTTCTCGGCGGCCTGCTCCGACGCGCGCAGCACCTCGGGCTTCTGCGCCGAGACCCAGGCCGACTGCGGAACGTCGTTCTTGGTCCTGGGCAGGTAGTCCTTGAGCACCCAGGTGTAGTCCTCCTCGAGCGCCTTCCACGACTCCATCGTCGAGTGCGCCTGAGCGATGGCGAGCGCGTGTTTGTAGGCGTCGGGGTTCATCGGCTCGAGCTTGAGCAGCAGGCGGTAGGCCTCGATGCCGCGCTCGTAGTGGGCCTGGTCGTACAGCGTCTCGGCCATGGCGCGCACGATGCGCCCGGCGAACTGATCGCCGCCGGCCTGGACCAGGAACTTGTACATGTCCTCGGCGCGGTTCTTTTCGTCCTCGACGAACACCGCGACCAGGTTCTTGAGCGCCTCGCTCTGCAGCTCCTCGAGCTCGCCGCGGCGACGCTTGGTTCCCGCCTTCTCGGTGGCCTGGAACACCTTCAAAAAGCGCCGCGCCGCTTCTTCCTGCTGGCCGAGGCGCCATAACGTCCAGGCGCTCTTGAACAAGGCGATGTCGTAGAGCTCGGTGTTCTTGAACTTGAGCACCTGCTCGTACTCCGACAGCGCCAGGCGGTAGTCGGGTGCGTCCTTGGTGAACTCGTACTCCGCGCGCATCATGTGCGCATCGGGCACGAAGCGGCTCTTGGGGAACCACTCCAGGATCTTGTCGAAGCGGCCCTTGCTGCCCTCGAGATCCCCCTCCTCGCTGGCCAGGAAGCCGTCGACGTAGAGCGCGAGGTCGTAGTCGCGGAACGTCTTGTGCTTCTTCAGCACGATCAAGAGCCGCGAGCGGGCCCTGCTGTACTGCTGCATCGGCGGGTCGCCGCGATACTCGGCCGGTGTCTCTTCCCATTTCTGAAAGGCGATCAGGAAGTTCTCACGCGACTCTTCCCACTCGAGCTCACCGAGACGGACCAGAGCCTCGGGCAGCTCGGCCGAGTTCTCCGGCGACTCGGCCACGAACTTCTCCAGCAATTGCCGCGCCTCGGTGCGAAGCTTCTTGCTCTGCGCGATGTTCCTGGCGATGCGTGCGTCGATCTTTTTCTGCAGCGACGCCCGCATCAGCTCCGGGATCTGCAGGCTGACCTGAACGGCCCGATCGCGCTTGGCCTCCTCGTCGGCCTTCTTCTTGATCGTCGGGCGCTTGACCTCACCGAGCTTGCGCTCCGCGGCCGGCGAGATGCGGGGCGACTCGCCCTTCATGGCGGGCGAGCCCTCCTGGGCCTGGAGCTCTGCCGAAATGGAGAGTGCGAGTACGAAGACCGCGAGAGAGAGGCGGCGTTGCAAGGCCCCAACGAGGATAGACGGCGCCCCCGGGCGGATCAAGCTGTACGCTGGGCCGCAATGGTGCCCGAAAACGAGCTGCCTGACTTCGACGCGCAATGGAACTTCGGAAATCCTGCCGCGAGCGAGCAGACGTTTCGCTCCATCCTCGCAGAGCAGATGGCCGCGCCGCTCGACTATCGTCTCGCGCTCCGTACGCAGATTGCGCGCACGCTCGGACTGCAACGCAAGTTCGACGAGGCGCACGCGCTGCTCGACGAGGTCGAACGCGAGCTCTCGAACGGCGGCGTCGCCAGGATCCGTTACCTGCTCGAGCGCGGCCGCGTCTTGAATTCGTCGTCACGTGCGCTCGAGGCACGACC
>DATLIL010000131.1:0-6554 GCA_035539475.1 Polyangiaceae bacterium | reverse complement strand
CTACTGGAGCAACTCAAGCGCCAGCTGGTACACCTGGAAGAAGCGCTGAAGCTCGCCGACGAGCTCTAGCCGTCAAAAGCGGAAGCGGCCCATGAAGCCCACGTTGCGGAAACGCGTGGTGCCGTCGTGGCCGAACAGGTTCGGAAACTCGACGACGAAGCCGAGGTCCACGCCTCGCGCGACGTCGAAGATGATGCCGCCCTCGAGCGGGACGGCGAACTGATCGCCAAAGTCGTCGAGCGGCCCGTGAAAGCCGCTGCCCACGAACGGCACGACCACGGCACCGGCCTGAAAGTAGAACCAGAACGGCAGCGCCAGGCGCTCGCGGTTGCCCTGATCGCGGTTGCTGAGACCGACGTACAGCGACGGATCGAAGGCGAACGAGACGACACGCCCGAGATTCACACGGCCGAGTACCCCTGTGCGAACTCCGACCCAGAGTGGATCGAAGTAGACGGCTGGGACGCCGAGGTGCAGGTCGAGCTCCCAGCGTCGGGAGCCGCCGAGGCCTACCAGCATGGCGAAGCCGGCGTCGTTGTAGACGTGCTCTTCGCCGTCGGGGGCCCAGCACCCGTCGAGACAGATGCCGCGCTCGTGAGTGATGCCGAGCGTGAGCTTGTCGGTCACGCCCCAGTAGAAATGAGGAGCGATCGTCACGGGACGGGCGCCGCTGTTCTCCGACGCGTCCACCCCGAACATGCGCGGTCGCACGGGTGGACCCGAGAGCTCGAACTCGCCATCCCGCAGGATGTAGCGGTGAGTAATCCACTCTTCCGCGCTGGCGTGCCGACTCGAGAGGAGCGTGGCGGCGCCGAGCGCACACATGCCGCACAAGGTCGGCGTTCTCAATCGCGTCACGGCCGCACCATATCAGACGCGGTTTGTGGCTCGGTTTTCACTCCACGGTGAAATGTAGGTGCCCTGGTGTAAGTACCGTTTTGGGCCGGGGCCTCGCAGCTGTGGTGAACCGATCAATCCGAAACCGTTTTCCTGGACTTGGCGTTATCCGCACCGTAGTCTGTAATTGGTTGGCCCACGGGGCAGTTCGACCTTGACGCGCAATCGTGATCCTGACGCCTATGGCGCCGTAGACGACGTATCCGAGGAGCGGACTGCGGTCGTCAGCCTCAATGACCTGCGCGCGGGTGGGCGGCGCATCGAGCTCAAGGATCGACACCTGCTCGTGCGCGTTCGCGGTGCCCAGCTCGGGCGCGTGACGCGGCTGCCGGTCACCCCCATGCGAATCGGCCGCGCGCAAGACTGCGAGCTGTGGCTCGCCGACGACGGCGTGAGCCGCCGCCACGCGCGCATCTTCGCCGAGGACATGCACTACGTGATCGAGGACACGCAGAGCGCCAACGGCACCTTCATCGGCGGCCAGCGCGTCGAGCGCCAGATCCTTCGCGATGGGGACATGGTGCAGTTCGGTCCGCAGGCGGTATTCCGCTACTCGATCACCGACGAGAGCCAGGAGGGCCTGCTACGCCAGCTCTACGAGGCGAGCGTGACGGACGCCCTGACCGGCGCGTCCAACCGCGAGCACTTCGACGCGCAGCTCCGCGCCGAGCTGTCCTACGCCCGGCGGCACAAGACCGACCTCTCGCTGGTGCTGTTCGACGTCGATCACTTCAAGAAGGTCAACGACACCTACGGCCACCCGGTCGGTGATCAGGTGCTGGTGCAGATCGCGGCTACGGTTCGGCGCGAGGTTCGAAACGAAGACGTGTTCGCGCGCTACGGCGGCGAGGAGTTCGCGCTGGTCCTGCGCGGCATCGACATCATCGGCGCGCGCTCGGTGGGTGAGCGCCTGCGCAGCAAGATTTCGCAGTTCCGTATCCCGCTCGAACAGGACGAGCTCGGCGTCACCGTCAGCGTGGGCTGCGCCTCGCTGGCCACCCTGGCCGATCAGACGCCCGAAGCACTGATTCTCGCGTCCGACCAGCGGCTCTACGCAGCGAAGCGCGGCGGACGCAACCGCGTCGTGGCCGGCAACGAGCCCTGAGCGAGACGGCAGCTGGGCAACGCCGCCCAGAATTGCTAAAGCCTTCTCGCCCGGATGGCAGGCCCAGACGACGAGCCAGAGCCCGAGGCCGAGCCTCCGCTCACGCCGCCGGGTAACCCACCGCGCCCCAAGCGCTGGTGGCTCGCAGCGGGCGCTCTCCTGCCCTGGTTCCTGCTGCTCACGACCGACCTGCATTCAGCGGTCAGCGTGCCGGTCGGCTTCGTCTGCTGCGCCGTGGCTGCCTGGGCGATCCTGGACGCACTCGGAACCTTCGACGACGCGCTGGGCGCCGTTGCCGAGCCCGTTGCGCTGAAGAGCCTGGTCCCCCGCCTGGTCGAGCTCGGAGGCAGCAGCCTCGCGCTCGTCATTGCGCTGCGCCTGGCCGTCGCGGGGTTCCTGCCGTGGCCCGTGGTCAGCGCCGCCGTGCTGGTTACCGCCGGAGCCTTGTGGGTCGTGATCGCCGGCTACCGCGTGCTCGAGGGCCTGGGCAGCGGCGGACCTCGCCTGCTCGAGCGTCACGGCTTCTGGCTCTTCGCCGTCAGCGCGCTGATCTACCTGCCTCTGCTCGGCAGCTTCTCGCTGATCGATCCCTGGGAGACGCACTACGGCGAAGTGGCGCGCGAGATGCTGGCGCGCGACGACTGGATCTCGCTGTGGTGGGCGCAGGACGGCTGGTTCTGGTCGAAGCCGGTGCTCGACTTCTGGCTGCAGGGGCTGTCGTTCTCGCTGCTCGGCGTGAATTTCATGCCCGACCAGATGCTGGCGACGGCGGGCAGCGGTGGCTTGCCGCAGCCCGAATGGGCCGTGCGCTTGCCCGTCTTCGTGCTCACTGCGATCGCGAGCTGGGTGCTCTACCGGGGCGTGGCGCAGGCCTTCGGGCGGCGCGCCGGCTTTCTGGGCGCACTGGCGCTGACCAGCATGCCCTACTGGTACATGCTGGCGCGTCAGAGCATGACCGACATGCCGTACGTGGCTCCGCTCACTGCCGCGCTCGGCTTCGTGCTGCTCGGACTGCAGAGCGATCCGGAGCAGAAGGTACGGCTCTTTCCGCTGCAGGTCGGCAAGCGCGTGTTCGGGCTTTCCGCCTACCACGCCCTGTTCGGACTGATCCTGCTCTCGGTGCTGCCGCAGATCTTCTACCTGCTGTCCCGACACCTGACGCTGCAGCTCGGCTCGGAGCCGCTCGGCTTTCGCTGGCACCTCGACGAGTTCTTCTCCGGCTCGGGCGGCGGCAACTGTGGCCTGCCGGGCAACGACGCCTGTCGCTCGGCGGCGCCTGTCGATCGCTTCCTGCAGCCGGGGCTGTCGGCGCTGCTGTGGAGCGCCGCGCTGGGCCTGCTGCTGTGGATGAGTCGCGGTGAACGACGGGTGCAGCGCCTGTATTTCCTGGCCGCCTGGTACTTCACGGCGCTCTCGGCCATGGCCAAGGGCGCGCCGGGCCTGGTGCTGCCGCTGGTCGTGGCGCTGATCACCACGCTGGCCACCCTACGCTTCCGCGATCTGCCGCGGCTCGAGCTGCCCGCGCTGGCCCTCATCGTCGCCTGCGTGGCGCTGCCCTGGTACGTGCAGATGTACGTGCGCCACGGCTCGCCGTTCACCGATCGGCTGCTGATTCACGACATGTACAAACGTGCGTTCGCGCACGTGCACGACACCAACACCGGCGACGACACGAGCTTCCGCTATTACCTGTGGCAGCTCGGCTACGGCCTGTTCCCGTGGACTGGTCTCGCCGCCGGCAGCGTGCTCCTGTTCCAGCGCGAAGGTGACGAGGCCAGGAGCCACAAGGCCGAGACCCTGGCTCTGCTGCTGCTCTGGTTCGCGGTCGTCTTCGGGATGTTCAGCATCACCAAGACCAAGTTTCACCACTACATCCTGCCGGGCGTCCCGCCGCTCGGCATGCTCACCGGGATCTTGCTCGATCGGGCCCTCGATCGCGAACCGTTCTCGCGCCGGGCTCCGCTCTACCTCGGCCTGCTCGGGCTCGGCGCTGGCCTCGGTGTGTTCGGCGCCGCGCGGCTCTTCGTCGGTGACCCCTGGGGCAGCGCGGGTATGTCGTCGTTCGCGCGCTTTCAACCGCTCGAGGCAGCGCTATCGCTACTGGCTGGCGTCGCCTTGATCGGGCTCGCCGTCCGTCGTTACGGGCCAGCCCGCAGCGACCTCGCCGACGCGAACAGGGTCCGCGATCACTGGCTGATCGCCGTGCTCGGCCTGGTGGCAGCGGTCTTCGCCTTGCTCGCCGGACGCGACATGTTCTCGACGATGGAGCTCAACGGCTCGGCGCGGTTGATCCACCTGTTCAGCTACAACTACAAGCGCATCTGGCCGACGACTCTCGACTTCGGCGTCGCGCTGAAGGCCTTCACGCTGGTGGCTTCGCTGTGCTGCGCGGCCCTTTTGCTGCGCCGGGCTCAGCAGCACGCGGCCCTGCTGCTCACCTTCGTCGCGCTGTGGTGCGCGGTCTACGGCGTGGACGTCTACCTCTATCGTCTGGCGCCGCACTGGGGTCAGCGCGAGACGGTGATGACGTACTACCAGCACCGCAAGGGGCCGGAAGAGCCGCTGATCGCCTACCAGATGAACTGGAAGGGCGAGAACTTCTACACCGGCAATCGCATCCCGGCCTTCGTGCAGTCGGGCGCAAAGTTCAAGACCTGGCTCGGCGAGCAGCGCAAGAAGGGCGTCAAGGTGATGTACTTCAGCACCGAGCACACGCGCCTGAGCTCGCTGAAGAACGAGCTCGGCAGCGTGAAGAAGCTCGAGGTCTTGACCAAGCCCGAGCTCAACAACAAGTTCTTCATCGCGCGCGTCGAGCTTTAGCCCTGGCGCAGCGTGCAGGTGGCGCGAACGTCGGACGTGTCGGGCTGTTTCTCGAACCTGCTCAGGACGAACGGGCACAGCGGGACGACGTAGAGGCGGTCCCTGCGTGCCCAGCCGACGACGTGATCGAACATCGCCCGAGCGACACCTCGGACTCGGTTCTCCTCGTGCACGAGCGTGTGCTCGACGATGAGCCCTTCGTCGTCGACGTAGATGATCGTCATGTAACCGAGCTCGACGCCGTCCCTGCGAGCGACGAGGCGAGCGTGGTTCCGGGTCGTCGGCACGACCGTCAGGGTGAGATCGGTCACACCGCTGTTTTACCTCATTGATTCGCGACGGGTTGCCAGGATTTTCGCCGAGAATTACCTTGCATGGGAGCGTCGAGTGCCGCCGTGACCAGCCTGCAGGAGGCATGCCCGATGAGCATCAAGAAGCAGAAGCTCGAGAAGGCGATCTTCATCACCGGCAGCTCCTCGGGGTTGGGACGAGCCACCGCCAAACTGTTCGCTTCCAAAGGCTGGCGGGTCATCGCCACCATGCGGAATCCAGCCAAGGAAACCGAGCTCGGCGGGCTCTCGGGCGTGGAGCTCTTGGCGCTGGACGTCACCGATCCCGAGCAGATCAAGAAGGTCGTGCAAGAAGCCGTGGCCACGGGCGGAGTCGACGTGGTTTTCAATAACGCTGGTTACGGCCTGACTGGCCCGCTGGAAGGTCTGACGGACGAACAGATCAATCGCCTGATCAACACCAACTTGATGGGAGTCATCCGCACGACGAAGGCTTTCATTCCCTACTTCAGGGAGAGGAGGGCCGGGCTATTCATCAACACCACATCCGTTGGTGGGCTGACCGCGGTGCCCTTCAACTCCATCTATCACGCGACGAAATGGGCGCTCGAAGGCTGGAGCGAGAGCTTGGCGTTCGAGCTGAACCGCTTTGGAGTCGGTGTGAAGACCGTAGAGCCGGGAGGAATGCGGACGGACTTCTTCATCCGCTCACTCGAGGTAGGTCGGCACGAGGCTTACAACGCGCTACTGGACAAGGTCTTGGGCGAGATCACCGATCCCAAGCAGCTCGCGACCTATTCGTCTCCAGAGCAGATAGCCGAGGTGGTGTACGAAGCGGCTACCGACGGCAAAGACCAGCTCCGCTACCTGGCAGGCGAAGACGCCAAGGCGTTCTACGCGCAGCGCCTCCAGCTGGGAGACGAAGCCTCCCGCAAGGCGCTGGGCAAGCACTACTTCGGAGCGTGACCGGAGCTCACTCCATGTCCATCACGCGCACGCCGCGGCGCGACTTGTCGGCCTCGGTGGCCGCACGCACGCGTTCGTAGAGCGCGACGAGATCGGTCTTGATGCCTCTGATCGGTACCTCTGGCGAGGTTTTGTCGAGCGTACGCAAGAGCAGCGTACCCGTACCCATGATGCGTTGCCCCAGCGGGCGAAGCACCGTGTAGTCACTGACGCGGTACAGGTCCACCTGCTCCATGCGCTTGGACAGGATCCCGCTCTCGACCACGACCCGCTTGGTGGTGACGCGGTAGTGGCGACCACGCGACTGGAAGAAGAGCACGATCAGCCACAGCCCAACCGTGATGATCGCCAGCAAGAGCTGACCAAGGCTCTGCACCAGCGCGGGATGCCCCTCGAACAGCGTCTCCTCGGCGGGTTCGATCTGCTGCGCTTGCATGACCAAATTTGGTAGCACAGCTAACGTTTGAGGAGACGGG
>DATLIL010000130.1:0-6180 GCA_035539475.1 Polyangiaceae bacterium | reverse complement strand
TAAGCGCTCGCCGCGTCGCGCACCTCCGGGACCTGGATCAGGGCCCCGAGCATGTGCGGTAGCAGGAGGTAGCCGAGCAGCGTGAAGACGACGCCGGCGACGAGCGAGAAGCTCAGCGAGTTGACCAGCACGGCGCCGGCGTCGGGCGGCTTACCGTCGGCGTAGCGCCGGGCGGCGATGGCCTGCGTGCCCACCGAGATGGCGGATAGAGAACCGCCGAACAGCCAGAGCAGGACCAGGGACGGGAACAGCGCGGCCTGGGCGTTCGAGGACTCCGGGCACGGCAGCCACGAGAGAAAGATGATGTCGATCTCGTTGACCGCGCTCTGCGCGAGCATGGCGAACACGGTCGGCGTCGCCAGGCGCAGCACCACCTTGGAGGGAGAGCCTGTCGTGACGATGTTGGCGCCGGACGCGCTGGGGGGCAGAGCCATCGTGCGGGGGGATGAGGGGGTTCGGCGCCGAGTCCGCCGCCTTCTATGCGGCATTTCTGCGGCGCCGCAAGCTCCCCGCCGGTCCCAGGCCGGGACAGGGGTATTCCGCTCAACGAGCGAGGGCTAGACGCTGGTCGCCGCCGTAGAGGGCGATCAGCTCGCGGACCTCGTTGGATTGCGGCGATTCGGCCACGAGCCCCTTCAATATGGCGAGGGCGCGCTCGCGGTTACCGGTCGCCCGCTCCAGCCGTGCTTGCGTGAGGCGAGCCTCGAACGAGCCGTCGGCCCGGGCCCACTGCTCGGCCACCTTGCGTGCCTCGCCCCAGGCTTTCAGCTCCTCGGCCGCCGCCGACCAGGCCTTGAGCAGCCGGCCGTCACGGGGGTTCTTGCCGCCCGCCCGGCGCAGGACGTGGAGGGCCTTGATGCGAGCGTTGCCCTGCGAGAGCCGGCTGGCTTCGGCGAGCGCCAGCGTGACGGCGTCGGGCGCGGGGTCGTCCATGGGGATTACCTCGACGACCTTGGGGGATTCTGCCGGCTCCTCGGCCACGGCGACGGGCGTCGGCTCGGGCGTCGGTTCCGGCACTGCGGCGACCTGCGGCTGCGGCAGCGGCAGCGGCATCATCTGATCGGGGTCGGAGGCGTCGATCACGCGCGCGCTCACCACGCTCGGCTTGCGCGGAGACGTGAGCTTGGCGCTGAGCTCGCGGGCCTCGGCGCGGACGAACGCGGCAGCGGCGCTGAAGTGAGCCCGCGCCGCGGGCTGTGCGGCAGCGGCGCCGAGCACGAGGCTGATGACGAAGGTGATGCCCGAGGCCAGCGCCACGGCCGTGCGGCGCCGACGCGGAGGCGGCGCCGGTGCTCGCGCCGCGGCCAGTGCGGCGGTCAGGGCCTCGCGCAGCGCGCGAGCGCTCTGGAAGCGTGCCTCGGGCTCGCGCTCGAGCGCACGACGCACCACGGCGCTGATCGGCGCGGGCATGCCCGCGAGCGGCTCGGGGGCACTCGACAGCTTGTGCTCGATCACGGCCACGGTGCTGGCGCCCGGGTGTGGCAGCCGGCCGCTGAGGAGCTCGTAGAGCACGACACCGAGCGCGTAGACGTCGCTGCGCTCGTCGGCCTGACCACCCCGCGCCTGTTCCGGGGCCATGTACTCGGCCGTACCCAGCAGCACGAGCGCGCCGCTCTCACCCTCGATCTGACGCTCGATCTCGTTCTTGGGCTTGGCCACCCCGAAGTCGAGCAGCTTGAGCTTTCCGTCGTCGCAGATGAACAGGTTGTGCGGCTTGATGTCACGGTGCACGACGCCCGCAGCGTGCGCGGCTTCGGTCGCGCTCGCCGCTTGCAGCGTGAGGGCGCCGGCGTCGCGCCAGTCGAGGCGGCCCTCGCGAGCCAGCGTCTTGTCCAGCGACTCACCACGCAGGAGCTCCATGGCGAAGAAGGGCCTGCCGTCGCGCGTCTCGCCGAGCTCGTAGAGGCCGACCAGGTTCTCGTGCTCGAGGCTGGCGATGGCGCGCGCCTCGCCGCGCAGGCGCTCGCTCGAGCCCTCGTCGGAGGCCTCGTGCAGGACCTTCAGCGCCACGCTGCGGCCGAGATCGGCGTGCACGGCCCGGTAGACGACGCCCGTGGCACCGCGACCGAGCTCGCCCTGCAGGCGATAGCGGGTGCCAGGCAAGAGGTCGCTCTCCTCGCGCGCCGTGGGCGGCTCGGGTGACGGCGGCAGGAGCGGCGCTGGTGCGGGCTTGGCGCGAGCGTCGGCCACCAGGCGCGCGAACTCCGCGCGCGAGCGCGCCGGCTCGGCCGGGTAGAGGCGGTGCATCAGGTGCGCGATGCGGCCACGCACGCTGCGATCGCCGTCAGCCAGGCTGGGAGCGCGCTGCAGCAGGCGCACCAGATCGGCCACGGCGTCTCGCGCCGAAGCGTAGCGATCCTCGATCTGAGTCGCGGTCAGCTTGGCGATCACCTGGTCGAGCTCGAGCGGTGCGCCGAGAGCCTGAGCCACCGGCGTGGGCGTACGCCGGCCGGCGCCGACGGCAGCCAGATGCACGGAGGCATCACCGACCAGGAAGCGTCGACCCGCCACGAGCTCCCACAGCATCACGCCGAACGCGTAGAGGTCGGCAGGGATGCCACCGGGGTTGTTGTTGGCGACCTCGGGCGCGACGTAGCCCGGCTTGGCGAACACGATGCCGGAGATGGTGTGGCAGCGCCGATTTTCACCGCGCGCCGTGCCGAAGTCGATCAGCTTGACGTCACCGTCGTAGCTCATCATCACGTTCTGCGGGCTGAGATCGCGGTGCACGATCTCGAGCGGCTTGCCCGCGGCGTCGGTGCGCTCGTGGACGTGCGAGAGCGCGCCGCCCATGATCGTCGCGACGGCCAGGGCCTCGGCCCAGCTGATGCGCACGCCGAGCTGGCCGGCGCGGCTACGGACGTCGGCGAGGTTCTTGCCCTCGATGTACTCGACCACCACGTAGGGTTTGCCCTGCGCGTCGTTGGCGGCTTCGATGATCTGTGCCACGCCGGGGTGCTGCAGCTGCGACTGGATCCGCGCCTCGTCGAGGAAGCGTGCCAGGAAGGAGCCGTCAGCTTCGTGGTCGCGGCGGATGAGCTTGACCACCAGGGGCCGCTCGGCGCCCTCGATGCCCGCGCTCGTGGCCAGATAGACTTCCCCCATCCCGCCTCGGGCGACCCGGCGCAGGAGGGTGAATCGTTCGAACTGGCGCGGGAGCCCGTCGGATGGTCTCCCCGAAGGGGAGCCGCCGCAATCACGACCGTCGGGCGTCTCCGCCGAATTATCCTTGAGTTCCGGCTGGTTATCTTTCGAACCGGGGGCCAACATGGGCCCATGGTGCCAATGTAGATGGATGTAGGCAAAGAAATGTGCAGAGGGCCGGGTGCGGAATGATTTCACGGCATCGTCGGTTGCGCCGGGGAGGGTCCTAGGAGAAGACTTCCGGCGTTGACGACGGTGTGTAGATCCCGAGCCGTGCTGCGGCTGCTGGTGGTCGCCTTGGCGGCGACGCTGGTGCTGCTCACATCGCCCGCCGCGATGGCCGCGGTCGTGCCGATGTGCGGCGAGAACGCGCAGAGCATCGCTGCGCCGCCGATGATCCTACCCACCAAGGGTCACGTGCTGGAGCGCGTCCCCTGCCCCGACCGCGACGTGTTCGAGCTCGGGAACAGCCCCAGTGACGCGCCGCGCCCGTCGTCCTCCACCGTCGACGACGCGCCTCAACGCGTCTGCCCGGCGTGCATCGAATTTCCGCGCACCCCTCGCGTCGCGCGTACGAGCGTGACGCAGGACCTGTTCAAGCCGCAGCGCGGCTTCCTCGACTCGATCGAGCGACCGCCCCGACAGGCCTGATCATCGTTGCGGCTGGGCTGCGGTGCGCCAGGTGTCGGCGCGCACCAACGTAGCCTGCGCGCACGTCTTCCGGTGGCGGACGCATCTCGTCCGAACACCGTTACCGCGCTCCCGGCTGGAGCGGCGAGAACACCCCGTCTCGCTCCGGCCACCGTCCAATCATCAAAAATAGAAACGAATTGTTAGGAGTCCGAAAATGAACAAAGGAACCGCGATTGTCGGCTTCTTGCTGAGCTTCATCGCCGGCATGTTCCTGATGTGGGGCATCGACCGGAAGACTGGCGTGGAGGCGATCAGCGCCGAAGGCGGCAGCGCCGCCAACGCCGCCGATCAGAGCGCCGCCAAGGTGCCCGTCACCGCCGCCGACCCCGTCTGGGGCAAGGCGGACGCACCGGTCACGATCGTCGAGATCAGCGACTTCGAGTGCCCGTTCTGCAGCCGCGTCGGTCCGACGATGAAGCAGATCAAGGAGAAGTACGGTCCGGACAAGGTCCGCATCGTGTGGAAGCACAACCCGCTGCCGTTCCACAAGAACGCGCGCGGGGCGCACGAAGCCGCCGCCACCGTCATGGGTCTGGCGGGCAGCGAGGCTTTCTGGAAGTTCCACGACTCGGCCTTCGCCAACCAGAAGGCGCTGAACGACGAGAACTACGAGAAGTGGGCGGTCGCCGCCGGCGTCGACGCGGCCAAGTTCAAGGCGGCCTACTCCGCCAAGAAGTACGCCTCGAAGGTCGACGACGACCTGGCCATGTCGAAGAGCGTGGGAGCGTCCGGTACGCCGGCCTTCCGCATCAACGGCGTCACGGTCAGCGGCGCGCAGCCGTTCGAGAAGTTCGCCGAGGTCATCGACGCGCAGCTGGCCGAAGCCCAGAAGCTCATCGCCAGCGGCGTGAAGAAGTCCGATGTCTACGTCCAGCTGACGAACAAGAACCAGGCGGCCGCCCCCGCCGGTAAGGATCAGCCGGAGAAGAAGGGCGAGCCGGCCGAGGACGACAAGAGCGTCTGGAAGGTGCCAGTGCTGTCCGACGACCCGATCCGCGGTCCGAAGGACGCGCTCGTCACCATGATCATCTTCTCGGACTACCAGTGCCCGTTCTGCAAGCGCGTGGAAGACACGCTGAAGCAGGTGGTCGAGGCTTACCCGAACGACGTGCGCATCGTGTGGAAGGACAACGCGCTGCCGTTCCACCCGCGCGCCAAGCCCACGGCCGTGCTCGGCCGCTTCGCCTACGAGAAGAAGGGCGACAAGGGCTACTGGGAAGCCCATGACGCCATGTTCGCCAGCGCCCCCAAGCTCGAGGACGAGGACCTCAAGGGCATCGCCGAGAAGCTCGGGCTGAACTGGGATGCGATCAAGACCGCGTCCGAGGGCAAGGGCAACAAGTACATGGACAAGATCGACGCGAGCATGGAGCTCGCCAACGACTTCCAGGCTCGCGGCACGCCGCACTTCTTCATCAACGGCGTGCGCCTCTCCGGCGCTCAGCCGCTCGAGAAGTTCAAGGCAGCGATCGACGAGCAGCTCACGATCGCCAAGGCGCTCGTGGCCAAGGGCACGCCCAAGGCCAAGATCTACGAAGAGGTGATCAAGAACGGCAAGGAGCCGCAGGGTGCAGAGAAGAAGGACGTCCCCGCGCCCGACGCCTCGAGCCCCTACAAGGGCGGCGCCAACGCCAAGGTCGTGATCCAGGAGTTCTCGGAGTTCCAGTGCCCGTTCTGCAAGCGGGTCAACCCGACGATGAAGGAGCTCGAGGAGGAGTACGGGAACAAGATCAAGATCGTGTGGCGCCACCTGCCCCTGCCCTTCCACAAGGAAGCTCCGCTGGCGGCCGAAGCCGCGCAAGAAGCCTTCGCGCAGAAGGGCAACGCGGGCTTCTGGGCCATGCACGACAAGCTGTTCGAGAATCAGGGCGGCGAAGGCGCGCTCGGCCGCGACAACCTCGAGAAGTTCGCGGGCGAGATCGGCCTCGACGTGGGCAAGTTCAAGGCCGCGCTCGACTCGCACAAGCACAAGGCCAAGGTGGACGCGGACGCGAAGGTCGGTAACGACGCCGGTATCAACGGCACGCCGGGCTTCGTGATCAACGGCTACTACCTGTCGGGCGCTCAGCCGGCGCCGGCCTTCAAGAAGCTGATCAACAAGGCCCTCAAGGAAGCGGGCCAGTGATCGGTACGGCGATGGCGCGGGGAACGGTGCTTGCGGCCGTCCTCGCGCTCGTCGCCGCGGGCTGCGGGGGGAGCAGCGCTGCTCCCCCGCAGAGCCCACCCACCTGGGAAATCGAAGAAGCAGCGCCGAGCTCCGCCGGGGCCCCCGCCCCGAGCGCAGTGCTCGCCCCCAAAGACCCGCCAGCGGCAGCGCAGCCCGAGAGCCGCGAGGACATGCCG
>DATLIL010000129.1:0-1888 GCA_035539475.1 Polyangiaceae bacterium | reverse complement strand
CTTCTTGCACCGCGTCTTCTGCGAGCACACGATCGCCGCATGCTCGAGCGGCGATGCGATAGAGCATCGGCAGGTGCGGCGAGACCAGACTGGAGAACGCTCGTCCGTCGCCCTCCAGTGAGCGCGCGATGAGCTCGTGCTCGACGGTCACGGCTTCTCCCTTTTCGCAGGCGGAGACGGCGCGCGATAGATCCAAGAAAAGCTCGGCCACGGGTCCGTGAGCTGAAGGCCGTCGCCCGTCGGAGCGTTAAAATTTGGGGGGCATTGCCCCCGCTTCGGCCACTTGTTTGGCCCAGACGGCGGAGCCGCGAAAGGGTGGCCCACGAGGAGGTTTTCCCATGCTGCTCCTGCCGCGCGCCCGCTTCGCTCCCTCTCTGCGCTGGCTCGTTCGAACGGGTAACTCGGTCGTCGGCCCGGTCCCGACCCACCTGCTCGTGCGTGGCGTGAGCGAGGGCAGGGTGCCGATCGATAGCCTGGTTCGCGACGAGCGCTCCCTCGAGTGGCGACGTCTGGAGCAGGTGCGCGAGCTCAGCCCGGTCAACGTGCTGACTTCCTCCGAGCAGGTGTCGCGAGCTGCGGCCGATCTCGCGGCGGCGCGCGACGAGGGCGAGGTGTTCTCGTTCTTGCTGCACGGCGCGGTGGAGATCACGCATTCGACGCTCGGTGCGCTGCACCGCACGCGAGCAGCCGGTTCACCGCTCGTCACCTCGTGCCTGCTAGGGCTGTCGGAGGAGCGGCTCGGCGCCGTCATCCCGATCGACGACCCGCTCTTGCGCCTGGCGCGCAGCGGCGAACACGTGCACGGCGATCCGGCCGACGGCTTCGTGCAGCAAACCATCGCCGAGCGTCTCGCGCCGGGGCTCGAGCTCGCTGCCGTGATCATGGTGCCGGTGCTCTACGGCACCGAGCTCGTCGCCATGCTCGAGCTCGGCCGTGACGACCACGGCTACCGACAGGGAGACGCAGACGCCCTGCTGCGGCTCGCGGCGTTCGCTGTCGATCGACTAGAGGCGCTCAGCCGCTGACACGGCGGGCAAAGACTTCGATCGCCTGCAGCAGGCTGGCGTCGACGTCGTCTTGCGTCTTGCCCTGGCGCGCGAGGTCCGTCTTCCTGACCAGCAGCGAATGATCGCCGCCTTCCACGACCACGAGCTCGCTCTCGGCGCTCATCCGCGCGCGCACGCGCTCGAGCTCGTCTAGCGGACAGAGCTCGTCCCTGGTGCCACTCAGGAACAAGATCGGCGTCCGGAGCTCGACGAGCACCGCGTCGCGTAGCTTACCGCTGCCCGCTGCGCGCGGCGGGTAGCCGAAGCAGACGAGCCCGGCGACCCGCTCGCTGAGCGCGAGGTGACAGCCCACGCGGCTACCCATGCTCTTGCCAGCCAGCAGCACCGGTCGCTCGCTCTCGCCACGCACAGCGACCAGCGCCGCCCGGTGCGCCTCGATCAGCGCTGGTAGCAGGTCGGGTCGCTTTCGCCCTGCCGCCATGTACGGGTAATCGAACGTCTCGACGTCACCGACGCTCGTCAGCCTCGCCGCCCAAGTGCGCATCCACCCGGACGCGGAGCTGGCGCCCGCGCCGTGCGCGAACAAGACGAGAGGGGCCGTCGCGTTTTGAGACGAGGTCATGAGCGACGCGCTGAGAGCAAGCTAGCTCGCGCGCGTCTGCGGCAGGGGCCGGAGTTGACGGAGACGCGAAGGCGAGCATCGCGTTTTGGGTAGGGACCCGGAGCGAAGAGAGAGAAAGGGAGCCCGAACGCTCGTTCTGGGGCTGGGGCCGAGAGCGAAAACGAGGAAGGTTTTTGGGGTTGGGGACCCAAAAACAAACCACAAAAAGAGCAACGGCCTGAAGCGAGGGGGCGCTTCAAGCCATTGGGTAGATTAGGGA
>DATLIL010000128.1:0-20527 GCA_035539475.1 Polyangiaceae bacterium | reverse complement strand
CGGCGTTGGATCAGCCGCTGGCGCAGGCATCGAGTACGGTCTCGGCGCCGCTGCCTATGGCTATTCGCCAACGTGGGCGGGATTCGGAACAGCTGTCGGCGTCGGTGCTGCATTCGGGGTCGCGGGTCACGGAGCCGCACTGGGGGTAGGCTGGTTGATCGGAAGGGCTCGCGGAGGCGGCGCAGCCCCCGGAACAAAGCCGGCTCCTGACGCTCCTGATGCTCCCAGCGGCGGCGCTGCACCGACCGGTCCTCCTTCGGCACCAGCTGGGGGTCCGGCGCCGGCCGCAGCCTCCCCCGACATTCCCCCGTCCGTTCGCGCCTATGACACGTCAGATGGCCTTCTCCCAACGGACCCGGCTGATCTCTTCAAGCCGCCGCCCCAGCTTCCACCGCGCGCGACGCCCACGGTCGGGGCGACGCCCAAGGCGGCACCGGCGCTCCCACGAGCACGTTCTATTGTGCCTGTGCCCAAGGTGGAGGGCGTTCCTCCGGGGTTCGGTATTCCCCGATATGAGTCGCTGAGCATCAGGGCAACCGAGATCCACAAAGCCCTTGGCGACGACATTGCCATCAAGATGCGGACGACTGCCGTGCTGGAGGTGCGCAATCCTGATGGCTCGATCGGGTACGTCGTTGCCTCGAACGAAGTAAACCTAAGCCCCTCGCAGATTGCCTCTCTCCGTGCCAACGAAATGCCAGTCATAGGGCCCGGCCATGCTGAACAAACGGCGATCAACGCTGCTGTATCTAACGGTCAGGAACCCCTCCGGATCGGAGTCAGCAGAGTGATCTGCGCGGAATGTGACGGGTGGATCAAAGGGCTTGGAATTATTGTGGACTAGGCAACGTGGGCCACTCAAGTCCCCGGCCCCTTGGCCGCGTGGACGGTTACTTGCGCCCCGAGGCCCGTGAAGTACTCCTCCTATGCCGATGTCTCCGATCGAACAGTATCGACAGGGCCAGTACGCAGCAGTTTGGGATGAGCTCAGCCTGGTGGATCTTTCTGATCCCTACCATCGGGCTCAGGCAGAAGAGGTGGCCACCGATTTCGCCCTGCGGGTGAAGTCAAACGTAGTCATGATCGTCGATAGGCTTCTGCTCGAGGGTTACGAATTCGGCAAGTATCCAAACGGAGCAGCCATCCCCGGTTACGTGGGACCTTTGGTCTCGAGCACGGACGTGGCGCATCGCCTTAGCGTGCTCGAACGCTCGTATGGCTCGGTCCCTTTCATCCTCCGTGCGCTCTGGACCGTCGTCGGAAGCATCGATCTGTGTGGTAGGCATGCGGCCGTACCAGTCCTTGCGGATCCTTTGGTTGTGTTAGGTATCGAAGCAGCGGAGTCAGAGCTAAGAGTGAATCCACCCGACGAGTGGGACGAACCGCCAGCAGTGCCTATTTCCCCGGACGTTCTGCACAAAGCAGACCAGAGCGGCGGACCGTTCTATCGGGTCCGAACTGGGGGCCTCGCGTTCGATGCGCGCGTCCAGTATCAACCGGAGGAGTTACTGCTCGGTGAGTACGTACGACGGAGCCTTCAATCCGGAGGATTTCTTGGCAATGGCCTGGGATCACTGAAGGATCGCCTCACGAGAGATCTTCAGCCCCTTTAGGGCGGGGTGGGCTTTCCCGGATTTCCGAGACACCAGCGAGAAGGGTGCGGTTACCGGCCAACATCGACGCGACGGCTCGGGTCAAGCTGACCGGCACTGATCTCGCTGGACGGAGAGCAGGTAGCCGCGAGAAAGCCGCCGCACAGGGCCCAGTACGACCTCGAGACCGGCCTCGTCGAGTTCTTCGACGGCGTCCCGTCCGCCAGCAGGCCCTGGAACGAGCGGCCGTAGGGTGGGGGATGCCGGGATAGCCGTCAGTGAAGAAGGACTTCTTCCTGGACTAGGCCGCGTCGCGCCGCATCTGCGCCGCTTGCAAACGGGCCCGCTCTTGCCGATCGATCGAGGGCAGGAGCAGCGTTCGCCAGATGAGCATGCGCTCGGGCGGCACCGAGCCCTGGATGCGGGCCATCATCGTGGCGAGCTCGGCGTCCGTGTAGCCGCGCCAGAGCACCGGGCTCAGGCAGTCCTCTTCGAACGCCAGGTGCTCGAGCTGCTGGGTCACGAAGGCGTTCCAGCGTGAGCGCAGGCGGGAGCCGAGGCGAGAGCGCTGGGCGGGGTCCGCTTCCGACAGCTGATCGAGCAGAAACCCGAGCTCGTGCGTCGTAGCTTCGAGCGCTGCGTGCTGGGCGGCGGCTTCCAGACCGAGCACGGCGTCCTTGGCGATCACTGCCGCGAACGTCACCTGGTCCTCGTGCTCGGCGTGCTCCTTCAGCAGCGTCATGGCGAACCAGGTGTCCTCGACGGCGGTCCTGAGCTCGCCCTCGTCCTCGAAATCGGTGGCGCCGAGCTCCATGGCCCTCAGGAACAGCAGCCGGCGGACGGCCTTGTGGATGGTGCTGAACGGGTCGATGCGTGAGTCCATGCTGCCAGGATGCCGCTGGGCGCGCTGGCGCGTTGCTAAAAGCTCCGTGAACCGGCCTTAAAAGGATCTTAAGGCCGGTACAGGCTCACTTGACCGCCGAGCACTTGTTGGGCTGGTCCGTCCCACATTCGGCACCGTTGGCACAGTCACCGCAGTCCACGGTGCCGTCGCAGCCGTCGCCGATCAGGCCGCACTGCGCACCCACAGCGGCGCAGGTCAGCTTGGTGCAGGGCGGGGGCGGCCCGCACTTGAACGGAGTCTCGATGCCGCACACTTCGCCGACGGGGCAGGGGCCGCAATCGACGGTGCCGTCGCAGCCGTCGCCGACCATGCCGCACTCGGCGCCGGCGGCGGCGCAATCCAGCGGCTCGCAATCGTCGCCGGGGTCACACTGGTTGGCCTGCACGGCGCCGCAGAACTCTCCGAGCGGTCAGGGGCCGCACTCGACCACGCCGCCGCAGCCGTCACCGATCGCGCCGCACTCGGCGCCTGCGTCTGCGCACGTTCTCGGCACGCAGCCGCCGCACTGGTTGGCCATGCCGTTGGCGCCGCAGATCTGGCCTGCGGGGCAGGGGCCGCAGTTCACGGCCTCGCCGCAGCCGTCGCCGATCATGCCGCACTCGGCGTCGAGGTCGGCGCAATCGAGCGGATCACAGACGGGAACATCGCACATGTTGGCCTGGCCGCCGGCGCCGCACTCCTCGGGCGCAACGCAGTCGCCGCAGAATGCGACGCCGTCGCAGCCGTCGCTGACGTAGCCGCACTCGAGCGCTGCCGGGCAGGCGGCGGGCACGCACGTCTCGACCGTGCAGGCGCCGCTCGAGCAGACGCCGGCGCCGCAATCGAGGGGACACTGGTACACGCTGCCGCAGCCGTCCGAGACGAAGCCGCAGACGCCGGCGCAGGCCGTGGCCTCGTCGATCGGCTCGCACGCGGGGCAGTCACCACAATCGATGACACCGCCGCAGCCGTCGGCGATCACGCCGCACTCGGCGTTCTGGGCGGCGCAGCTCGTCTTGGTGCAACCGGGGACCTCGCAGCTGTTGCCGTTGCAGATCTCGCCGGCGGCGCAGGTGCACTCCTGCGTGCCACCGCAGCCGTCCGGCAGGGTTCCGCAGCTGCCGGCGGCGCACGCCTGGGGTGTGCACTGCGGGGGCTCGGGCTCGTCACCCACGCAGCCGCCGAGGTCGAACAGCGCGTAGAGCAGGACCTTTTCCTGAGCGGTCAGGCTCCCGGAGCAGTGGTTGGGGAAGACGGCGTCGGCGGTGCCGCCCGAGACGTGGAACCCGCTGTAGGCCACGCGCCCGCACGCTGCTGCTTCGGGAGCGCCGTACGGCGTGTCGAAGGAGTACTGCTGCACCGACGTGCTCGACGCGAGCTCGCGGTAGACGAACTCCTCGGAGAAGCTGCCCACCGCCGTCGCCAGATCGCGCGGGTCGGTGATCGCGAACTCGTAGCGGCCGCCGATCAGCGTGGCTGCGTTCTCGTGCTCGAGCCAGGCCGCGAAATCGAGCAGCTTGGCCGTGTTCACGCCGGGACGTCCGAGCGACACGATGCCCGTGCCATTGTCCTCGTTCACGCCGTCCCCGTCGCAATCGAAGGTTCCGGAGGCCGACAGGCCCGTGGTGTGAGGACTGCCGCCGTCGTACGCGGCGCTGCCGTTGTCGCAGATCCAGTGCCGGCTGTAGTGGCTGGCGAACATGCGGCCGCCGCGGTTGACGTAGTCGCGGACGTTCGCGTCGTCGCTCGCGGTCTCGTGCGCCCAGCCGGCGCCCTGGCAGTCGAACACGACCATGTCGTACTCGTCGATGCGGCCGTTGTCTTCGAACAGGCGCAGGTCGGCGAGCGCGGCCATGAAGGCGTTTTGAGCTGCAGTCTCGTCCTGTCCGCTGCTCCAGTCGCAATTGTTCCGCCGGCACAAGGGAGTGCTGCAGGCGGCGCAGTCGGCCGACTGCTGATCCGGCCAGGCGCCATTGCTGTGGTAGAGGTGAATGCGCCCTCCCAGCGCTGGGCGAGTGAACTCGGCGTGATCGATGCCGAGCTTCTCGAACACGCACTCCATGCTGTCGGCCTCGCCCGTGGAGATGGCGATGTGGGGAATGTTGGCGCCGATGCCGTCGCTGCGGCTACGCGGCAGGCGCGTCGGGTTACCCGGCAACGATGTCGTCAGAGTGGTCGTGGTGCACTTGGCGCCGGCCGGGAGCAGGCGGTGCTCGGCGCGGCGGAACTCACCGATCTTGACCACCAGCAGGAACTCCTGGCCCACGGGGACGTTGCCTTCGATGGTGTACTCGCCGAACGCGTCCGTCACGGCGCTCGCCAGTACCGGACCGAGGTCTTCTTCCGAGCAGCGCTGGCAGCTCTCACCACCGGCCGGAATGCCGTCACTGAACGCCGGCAGGTCCGCCTCGTCGTTGCTGCGCAGGATGTAGACCAGCGCGTTCGGCACGCCGACCTGGTTGCCCGTGTCCGCGTCGTTGCGACCGGGCGTCACCACGCGCCCCGAGAGCTTCGTCGGCTGGCTCTGTCCGCTGCAGCTCGGCACGGCGTTGCACAGCGGACAGTCGCCGCTGCCGCCGTCGCTCACACAGGCAGTCGGTCCGCTGATCCCGCCGACGCAGGCCTCGAGCGAGCCACAGACGCGTCCTTCCGCGGCGCAGTCGAAGGTGTTGCCGCAGTCGTCGACGGCGATGCCGCACGACCAGCCCAGATCCGCGCAGCTCTGCGCGGCGTCGCAGCTGGGCGGGGTCGGCGCGTCGCACTGGTACGGCTGCTGGAGGCCGCAGTACGTGCCGGCGCCGCAGCCGCCACAGTCGATGGTGTTCGCGGCGGCAGTTCCGCAGCCGTCGTAGACGGTTCCGCATTCCTTGCCGGCGCAGGCCACCGCCTCGGTCAGCGGGACACACACGGGCGGCGGCGCCGCGTCGCACCCGAACGGCACGATCAGGCCGCACGTCTCGCCAAGGCCGCAAGTGCCGCACGAGTAGGTGCCGCCGCAGCCATCACCGACGATGCCGCAGGACTTCCCCGAGCAGGCGGCCGCCTTGCTGAGTGGAGTGCACAGCGGCTGGCAAACGCCGGCCTCGCACATCTCGTCGCTCGCGCAGCTGCCGCAGGTGGTGCTGCCCTCACAGCCGTCACCCGCGCTGCCGCAGGCGATCCCCGCGCAGGCCGTCGCCTGCTCGAGCGGCGTGCACAGACCGTCGCCCGAGCCGCACTCGTTGGGAACGCCGGCACCGCCGCAGCTCTGACCATCCGGGCACGGCGCGTAGGCCGAGCAATCGATGACGCCGCCGTCGATCTCGACGCCGCAGCCGTTCGAGACGAGGCCACATTTCCCGTCGCAAGCATCCGCCGCGCTCACCGGCTGGCAGGTGCTCTCGGCCGTGCCGCACTGGTTGGGGCCGCCCAGGCCGCAGACCGCGCCAGCTTCGCAGCCACCGAGCTCATCGCTGCAATCGAGCACGCCTCCGCAACCATTGCCGATGATGCCGCACTCCGCGAAACCGGCTTCAGCGCTCGCGCAGCTCGTGATTTCCGCTGGACACTCGTCCTCCGTGAAGGCATCCGCCGCGTCGCACTGGTAGGGCTCCTGCGCGCCGCAAGCCTGGCCGCCGCTACAGGAGCCGCAGTCGTAGATCCCCTCGCAGCCGTCGCCAGCGAAGCCGCACTCCTTGTCCGCGCAGGCTTCCACCTCGTCAATGGGCTCACACAGGTCGGTCAGCGTCGTGCACGTGTTGTTCTCCACGATCCCGCACAGCGCGCCGTCGTCGCAGCCGCCACAATCGAGGACGTCTCCGCAGCCGTCGGCGATCTTGCCGCATTCCGCGCCGAGGTCCTCGCACGTCAGCGGTTCGCAATTATTCGACGTCGCGCCCGGGTCGATCATCGTGCCGTTGCCGGCGCTGCCCCCGCTGCCGCCATTGGCCTCGCCGGATTTATTCGACCCTTTCCCACCCTCCGGATCTCCACCGCAGGCAACCAGAGCGATGGAAAGGACTAGGGTTCCCAGTAGGCGAGAGGGGGTCGCAAAGGGCATGGGTGGGCTCCTTCGTGGATCGCGCTGCGATCACGAGCTCGGCTGGCGTTGTCGCGGCACCTTCGCAATCGCAGAACGACTACCTTGGTACCTTGGCAGGCGCGCAACATGTGCCGCCGGTCTGGCCTGTCAAGTGTGGCAACAAGTGTCGGTCGCCAGCGGATCGAGCCTATAAAGGCTGAGAACGTGTGGCGTGGCAGTAGCGCAACGGCGCCGCCGTGGCGCGAAGCAACGGATCCAGGCCTATTGCGCGGGCGAGCGAGCGGCGCGAGCGCTGGGCTGATGCCGCGGAATCAGCCAGAGGTTGTATGCCGTATTCGAGAGGATGCCGCGTCCAGGGCTCGGTGCCGCCCGCGCGCAGGCTCATCTGGAGAACCTTGCTCCTGCCCGCGATCGTTCGGCGCGAGCGCGCCCGTATTCAGGCCGATTCAGCGCGACACCGATGTTACTCCCCGGTGTAGCGCCCGAGCCGTAGAACTTCTCCTGGCGGCGACGAAGCCGCCGAGAGGAAGAGAACGACGATGAGCAGAAGAATGATTGCGGCACTGCAGGTTTCGCTGGACGGCTTCACCCAGGGCACGGACAGAGGCGCCGAAGAGTGGGTCGATTCGTGGGCGGACGCTCTTGGGCTCATCCCCGACGTCGATGCCTTCGTCCAGGGCGCGGGGATGTACCCGGGCTACGGGGAATACTGGGCAGCGATCGAGGCCGATCCGAGGCGGATCCCGCCATTTCAAACACGCCTCCCTTACGATCGCGAGGTCGCGTACGCACGACTGGCCGCGAAGACGCCCCACTACGTCTTGTCCAAGACTCTCGAGCACGTCTCGTGGCCGCCCACGGCTCGGATCGTCCGAGACCTCGCCGAGCTCCGCGCTCTCAAGAACCAGGCCGGAAAGAATATCTACGTCGTCGGTGGACCAACCCTCGTCACGAGCCTGCTGAACGCGGATCTACTCGACGAGCTCCGGCTGATCGTTCACCCGCTCCTTCTTGGAGGCGGCAGAGCACTGTTCGAAGGCGTGAAGCAGCGGCGCTCGCTCCAGTTCGTCAAAGCGGAGCCGACGGAGCTCGGCAGGGTCGTCTTGAGCTACAGGACCTGACGATCGGGAGCCTGCACAGCGCTGGCTGACACACGCCAGCTTATCGCTGGCATCCGAACTTCTCTCGTGGCTCGAAGGGAGAGAGTGTCACCTTCTGGCACGTCGGCGGACAGCCCTCACCATTGATCAGAAACCTCCGCTGGGAGCTGACCTGTTGCTGCCAGTGCAGCCTTTGCTCGCCGGATCCATCATGCAGAACGAAGCGGAGTTCGTCGCCGACCTGCAGCATCCTCTCATCACCCGACCACCACTCGACTTCCAGCCCTCCTTTCGGTGGAGGCGCGAGCTCGACGAAGATCCCTCCATTTTTTCCACCCCTTTTCATGGGCGACCCAAACTCGAAGCGCGGCCTCCGCTTTTCCGGCAAACGCACGTCCTCCAACGCTCCGGAGAAGCACTGCTCGTTACGGCAGACCTCGAGTTTCGTGCCGGCGCGATCCTCGGTGGCCAGATCGATCGGCAGCTTGACCTCGAACGTGGGAGCACAGCCGACTTGATGGCAAAACATTGCCTCCTGCTCCGCACCGCCGCCCTCGAAGCCCAACCCTCCGTGAGCACTGGTCTCACGGTCACTGCTCACCGCGACCAGTACTGGAAGCAGCAACGGCCATTTCACCGCGAGCACCCCCTGTCGACGCGGGAGCTAGCTGCTGACGCTCTTGACCATGTTGGCGGCGTCGTCGACGTCGATCTCGAGCACCTCGGCGGTCTCCATGATGAGCTCGCGTTCGCTCGTGCGGATGATGCCGTCGGCGGCCATGACCTGGACGGCGAGGGCGAGCGCGACGCGGCGAGCGCCGGGCTCGGGCAGGCGCTCCTTCACGCTGCTCAGGCGCGCGTCGCGGCCGGAGGTGTCGAGATCTTTTTCGGCCTGGCTGAGCAGGGCTGCCAGCCGCTCGCGCCCCAGGCGCCCGTCGGTCAGGGTTTGCAGGTTGGCGACGAACTGCTCGCGCTCGACGTCGCTGAACTCGCCGTCAGCGGCGGCGGCGAGATACATCATCTCGACCAGTGCCTCGAGCTTCGAGTCCGAGAGTCCTGAAATACCGCTGGAGTCGATCCCGCTCATGGGGCGGGAGTATAGGTCAGGGCTCGTCGTCGCTGCCAGAGTCTTCCGCCGGCGGTGGGGTAGGGGTGTCGGCTCGCGTGACTTCGCGCACCAATACGGTGGCATAGCTTCCGGCGGGCAGCTCGAAGCTGAAGGCAAGGCGATCGCCCACCCAGGCGACGTCCACGTTCTTCGGGAACACCAGGAGGTCGCGCCGCGAGCCGGGTACGTGCCGGCCGAGCGCGTCGAGGTCGGCAGGCTCGAGGCCGGCCTCGCGCAGTGCGCGCTCCTCGATCTCGCGCGCGGAGCGCTGGGCACGCAGCATCTTGGGGCCGGTGATCGGGCCGGTCAGGTGGAGGTCGCGAGCCGCGAAGCGCGAGCCCTCGCGCTCCGGATCCTCGACGATGAACATCGAGCCCGTGCCCTCGAGGCGCACGACCTCGCCGGGCAAGAGCTGCTGCAGGCCGTGCTGGATGCGCAGCACGACGTAGCGGTTGAAGACTTCCGCCTGGATCACGCTGGGATAGAGCTTGGACAGAAAGCGCGCCTGGTGGCGGGCCACGCGCTCTTCACCGCGCAGCCAGGCCAGGGCGCGCGTCATGTTGTCGCCGTGCATGCCGAAGCGCTGCTGGCCGAAGTAGTTGTAGAGGCCGTTCTGCGCCAGGCGCTCGAGGATGGCCTGCGCGCGCACGAGACCCGCGTTGTCGACGCCGGTGAGCGCGATCGTGAAGCGATTGCCGATCAGGTGCCCGGTGCGCAGCTTGTTGACGTGCCGCGATGCCTCGAGCAGCTCGAGCCCCACCGGCAGGCTCCATTTTTCGGGAGCAAGCGGCGTGCGCGGCAGGCTGAACCACTGCGTCGTGACCGCGTGTTTGTCCTTCATTCCGGCGTGGCCGATGTCGCGCTCCTTGACCACCGCGGCGCGGGCCAGGAGCGCGACGGCGCTCTGCGTGGTCAGTCCGCGCTTGCGCACGCGCACGTAGACGTGATCGCCGCTGCCAGAGGGCAGGTAGGCGGGGATCTCGTCGACGCGAAAGTCTTCCGGCTCGGGTCCTATCTGGCCGCCGACGCCCGGCAGATCGGCTGTCGCGTAGGGGAGCTCGCCGAGCGCTTTCATGAGACCCGCGACCATGCCCCGCGCCCCTTCGCGCTGCAAGTCACCGCCGGGCTACTTCTTGTCGACCAGCTGCTCCAGCGCACGCAACAGGTCGTCGCTGGCGGTGTCGACCAGGCTGAGCAGGTCGAATTCCTCGATGCCGAGGATCAACAGATCCGGCTCGGAGCTCGCGTTGGCCTGCCGCGCCATCTCGTAGATCGCAGGCGGCGGTGGCGGCACGTAGTGGGGCACTGCGCGCGTCGGTCCGGCCATGCAATCGACCACCGCCACGCCGATATTGTCGGGTCCGCCCGCGTCGTTGGCGGCCAGAACCAGCTGCGCCACGAGAGCTTCGGGCGGGTCCGGCTGCAAGAGCAGCGCGGCGATGGTTTCAGTGGGAACCGGGCCGCTCATGCCGTCGCTGCAGAGCAGGTAGCGATCACCCGTGGCCACGGCGTAGGTACGGAGCGCCACGCGCAGATCGAGCTCGAGGCCCAGGGCGCGCGTCACGACGTTCTTGGGCAGGCGCTCCATCACGCTGTCGTCGAGCTCGGGCCGCTGCTCGATCACGTCGGTCAACAGCGAATGGTCCTGCGTGAGCAGCTCGAGGTGGCCGCCGCGGAGGCGATAGCAGCGGCTGTCGCCCACGTGCGCCACGTGGATCATGCCCGATCGCGGCGAGAAGCTCAGCGCGACCACGGTCGTACCCATGCCCTTGTGCTCGGGCCGCGACTTGGACACGTCGATGATGTCGCGGTTCGC
The DNA here is from genome assembly GCA_035539475.1 of Polyangiaceae bacterium. Taxonomy (GTDB): domain Bacteria; phylum Myxococcota_A; class Polyangia; order Polyangiales; family Polyangiaceae; genus PMG-095. The sequence continues at coordinate 10,007 of DATLIL010000128.1, read as the reverse complement.
CTTGTGCACCGCCGAGGACAGACGGCGCGCGCCGCTGGGGATACCCAGCTTGTCGACCTCGGGCAGATCGTGCGTCTTCCTGATCGTGGCGCCGAAGTAGTTTTCCATCGAGCGCAGCGCCAGCGCGCTCGCGACCTCGCCCGAGTTGTGACCGCCGGCGCCGTCCGCCACGGCATAGAGCCCGAGGTCCTCACGCACCAGGATGGCGTCTTCGTTGTGCTTGCGGCGGCGGCCGATGTCGCTCGCTGCTGCGCCCTTGAGCACGATGGGATCGGGCATGTTTGTCCGGCCTAAAGCCCAGTATAGACCGCTCGGCGCCGCGCCAGTGGGCCGAAGATTCGCCACGCTCGCGGAATCTCGCTAAACTCGATCGGGTGACGCCCGGCTCGCGCTCGCCCAAGACCGGCCTCGTTCTCTCCGGCGGCGGAATGCGTGGAGCGTACGAGGTTGGCGTGGTCGCCGGCATCATCGAGGTGCTCTCCCAGCATGGCCGGCAGGGTCCATACTTCGACGTGTTCTCCGGCACCTCGGTCGGCGCGATCAACGCCACGTACCTCGCGGCACACTCGCACCACCCGGACTACGCCATCGGGGAGCTGGCCTCGATCTGGAGAAGTCTCAACCTGGCCGAGCATGCCCGCGTGCGACCGCTCGGGCTCCTTACCGGTGGGCTGAAGGCGAAGCTCCAGCGGCTCACCTCCAGCGAACCGCTCGGCAACTCGCTGATCGACACACGCGCGCTCGAGGTGCTCGTTCGCCGCAGCGTCGACTGGGATCAGCTGCACAAGAACATCGATCAGGGCCTCACCAGCGCGCTCCTGGTAGCCGCGCTACACGTGGTTTCGGGCCGTACCACGATCTTTTGCGAGCACGCGCCGGACGCGCAGATCGCCCCGGTGCACGACGAGCGGCGCACGACGTCGGTCGAGCGCATCGCGCCGGCACACGTGCTGGCTTCGGCGGCGATCCCGCTGCTGTTTCCGACACGGCGGGTGGGCCAGCATTACTACTGTGACGGCGGTCTGCGCTTCAACACGCCGATCGCTCCCGCCATCCGCGCCGGCGCCGAACGGCTGGTCGTGATCTCGGTGCGCTACGCGCGCACGCCGCGCGAGGTGGCGGCCGACGAGGAGGCCGATGTCGGCGAGGGCAAGGACCTGAGCCCCGTCTTCTTGATCGGCAAGCTGCTCGACGCGCTGCTGCTCGATCCGGTCGAGTACGACTTGCGCGTGCTCGAGCGCCTCAATCAGGTCATGGAGGTGCTGGAGGAGGCGCTGCCCGCGCGCGATCTCGAGCGCGTGCAGAAAGTCTGGATCCAGCACCGCGGCGCGCCCTACCGCCGGCTCGAGACGCTCGTCTTCACGCCGTCTCGCGATCTGGGCCAGCTCGCCGGGCAGTACATCCGCGAGTCGCTCGACGTCGACAGGGTCAGGCCGCTGCTGCGCTACCTGATCGAGCGCGCCGCCAAAGAGGACCCCAACGCCGAGGCCGACTGGGCGAGTTTCCTCCTGTTCGAAGGTGGCTTCGCCGAGCGAGTGATCGAGGTCGGGCGCATGGACGCCATCGCCAAGGCGCCGGCCATCATCGACTTTTTCCTGAGCAAGCCGCGCAAGCTAGCTACGGGCTGAGCCCGGCACTATGCTCGGCGCGCTTTCATGAGCGCCAAGGACTACGACGTCATCGTCATCGGCGGCGGACCTGCTGGCTCGACGGTCGCGACGCGACTGAAGCAGCTCGGACGCAAGGTCGTGCTGTTCGAACGCGAACGCTTTCCGCGCTTTCACATCGGCGAGTCGCTGCTGCCTTGCTCGATGCCGCTGTTCGACGCGCTGGGCGTGCAGCCAGCGCTGAAGGCCGCGAACTTCTTGCCCAAGTACGCCGCGGAGTTCGTCACCGCCGACGGCGCCGTCACCCGGCGCTACGCCTTCGGCGACGGCCTCGTGCCCGGCCCTGGCTCGGCCTACGAGGTGGATCGCGCCGAGTTCGACAAGGTGCTGCTCGATCACTGCGCGGCCCAGGGTGTGGTCGTCGAGGAGGAGACGCAGGTCTCGAAGTTCGACATCGACAAGGACGGCGTGCGCGTGACGGTGCGTAGTCCGGGCGGCGAGCGCACCGTGAGCGCCGAGATGATCGTGGACGCCACCGGGCAGAGCTCGCTCCTGGCCGGGCGCATGGGCCTGCGCGAAATGGATGAGGGGCTGAAGAACTTCGCCGTCTTCTCGCACTTCGAGGGCGCCACGCGTCACAGCGGCGATCGCGAGGGCGACATCTCGGTCGTGCTGGTGCCCGAAGGCTGGTGGTGGGTCATCCCGCTGCGCGGCGATCGCACCAGCGTGGGCCTGGTAGCCCCGGCGCGTAAGCTCAAGGGTCGCAAACCCGACGAGAGCTACCTGCAGGAGCGCATCGAGGCCACGCCCTACCTGAAGCAGCGCCTGGCAAACGCCCGCCGCGCCGCGCCGGTGCGCAGCATCTCCGACTATTCGTACGTCAGCAAGAAGCTGTCCGGCGATCGCTGGCTGATGGTCGGCGACGCCGGTGCCTTCATCGATCCCGTGTTCTCGACGGGCGTGTACCTGGGCATGACCGGCGCTTTCCGCGCCGCGGACGCCGTCGATCGCGCCCTCGTCCGCAACGATTTTTCAGCCGCGATGTTCAAGGACTACGAGCGCTTCGTGCGCCGCATCGTCGGCCGGTACCGCTCCTTCGTCAAAGGCTTCTACACGCCCGAGTTCGTCGAGGTGCTGCTGGCGCCGAGCGACTGGCTCAAGCTGCGCGCGGCGATCACCTCGCTGCTGGCCGGCTACGGCGTCGACAGCTTCGACGTGAACTGGCGCGTGCTGGTGTTCCGCGCCATCGCCCGCGCGAACCGGGGTCTCGCGCTCACGCCCAGGTTGAGCGGTCGCCGCGAAGCCTACGCGGAGTAACGCGGGCTTCGCAGCTCGGCGGGCTTCGCAGCTCGGCGGGCTTCGCCCGCCTCGCAGTTTTGTTTTTGTCTTGCGGAGTGCCTGCGCAGGGCGCTTGGCCTTCCGGGTGACTTGATAGATAGCCGCGCCTGTTCGGTCAGTTTGGCGTGACTCGCGCCTCATTCGCGGATCGAGATCTGCTGGCCCCAAGATCCACGAAGTGGTTCCGTGCTCGGCCGCTGACGCGGCCTCGCGGAACCCCGTAACGACGTTGCGCCGCTGCCTTCGGCCGGCGCGCGAGCGCCGCTGGCTCGGATCTACGCGGCTCGGATCAACCGAGTTAGCGTTCCAGCCAGGTCAGGATCCAGACGGCGAGCTCGGGGCACGGCATCTCGAGCGGGTGGCGTTCGGCGAGACGGCCGAAGCGATCGCTGCCTCGCAGGGCGCTCGAACAAGTCGCAGCTCGAAGCCTGTCGCGCTGCTGGACCCCTGGCCGCCACCACCATTTGGCCGCCATTGCCTGTGGCCGCCATCACCCGCCGCGGAGTGACCATCTTCACGTCGCAAAACTCGTTACCCAGGTAACGACGCACAAGTGCATCGAAATGATTGATGGATTTGTTTCAGGCACTGATCATGCGGCGCGCTCACCCCGGTACCGCGCCGGAACGCAAATCTAATAGCGCTGTGATTTCGGCGCATTAGGGCCTGTTATCCGGGTAACGGCTTTTTGCGACGTGAAGAGGGTGTCCCCGGGGGACCCCCGCCGGGTCGTGCGACCAGGCGATCAGGCGACCATCGAGCGCGACAAGGAGTCGTTCGCAAGCTAGCGCTCTAGCCAGCTCAGGATCCACGCGGCGAGCTCGGGGTACGGTGTCTCGAGCGGCCGCCGCTCCACCAGCCTGCCGAAGCGATCGCCACCGCGTAGGCGCGCGTTCTTCCAGAGCGCGAAACCCTCGTCGTCGCGGCGGACGTCCACGTTCTTGGCGCCCAGATCGAAGGCGGCGTAGCTCTCGAGGCCGGCCAGGGCAGGGAGCTTGCTCGTGCGATTGCGCCCGAAGTGTGACTCCGGCGGCTCCTTGGGGAAGGTCGACTGGGCGAAGAGCGAGGGTAGGGCGCCGGCGAGGGCCTGCGCCGTCGGTTCGAGAGCGATGGGCTCGCCGTCGTGGAAGTACATGCCCTCGGCGCCGCTGACGGGCGTGACGAAGAGACGTCCGTGGCGCAGAAAGACGCTGATCGCGGCGTTCACCATGTGTGTCGTCTCGCGGGTGGCGAACGTCAGATCCTTTCGAGGACCAACGTCGGATCGATGGCACGGAGATCGTCCGGATCCGAGGTCAGGATCGGCCAGCCGCGCTCGCGGGCAAGCAAGGCAACGTGAGCGCCGATGGCATCGCTTGTGCCGCTGTGTCCGAGAATTCTTCCCAGAGTTCGAGCGACCGCTTGATCGAGGTCGACGACGAGCACACGTCGGAGCAGGTACGCAATCGGCACTTGCTTGCCGCTGCCTCCACGCCAAACCTGCGCGACAACTCCAGCAGAGGTCACGAGTGGCATTCCGGCGCTGACGAACATTCTCGCCAGTGCAACCATCGTCTTGTTGCGGTGCTCCAGAGCAACGAACGCACCGGCGTCGAGCACCATGCCCCCTTCGGTCTTCACGCGGCGCCCCGCCGGCGGCCAGGCCTACTGGCTCGCTTGAAGATCGCCTCTGCTCGCTGAACGTCTCGCTGCGACGGCTTGACCTCCCGGTAGAAGGCTTGCCACTGCCGTTCGAGCTCGGCATCGTCGAGGTGTTCCTCGATCACGTCAGTCACCCAAGCAGAGACCGGCTTCGTGCCTGCCGCTTTCTTGATCCTGGTAGCCACCGCGGTGGGCACGCTGATCGTGATGCGCTTGATTGACATAACATTTGCATAACACGGCTGGTGGCCCGACGCCGAGTGGCGGAGGCGGACCTTGCGGTCCAGGGCCGCATGCGGTGGGTCTGCGGACTTGGGGCGCGACAGGCAGCGAGTGGCTGGCTTGTTCCCCAAACAAACCGGCCAACGCTCGTTAGCCGCCGCAGCAGACCAGCGGCGTCGTTGCGGCGCAGCTGGCTTCGACGTCGATGCGCCAGACGTGCTGGAAGCAGCGTGCGCTGCAGCTCGAGACCTTCATGCCGCAGTTCAGCGAGAGCTCGTCGCGCTCGGTGTCTTCCGACACCTTGCACTGGTCGTCGCTGGTGCCGGTCTCGCCCCAGTCGCCCTGACAGCAGTCGCCGGGGTCGCAGGCCTGGCACTCGCACATCTTGGTGTGGGTGATGCTGCCGCCTGGCTTGCGCGGTCCTTTCAGGATGCGGTTGCCGAAGCCGGTCTCGGCAGGCCGGGCGGGCTCGCAGTTGGCGAGCAGTGCCACGAGCAGGGCGAGGCCGAGCAGGCGCGACATCGTGCCCATTTTGAACCAAGTCCCGGGCGGGAGCTTGGGTGGCTATTTTTGCGCGTTTCAGCCCAGGGCGGAGACGACGGCGTCGCCCATGGCCTGGGTCGAGAGCGGCTTGTCGCCGCCGAGGTCGCGGGTCCGGGCACCGCTGGCCAGAGCGCGCTCCACGGCGCGTTCCACCGAGGCTGCTTCTTGCTCGAGGCCGAGGCTGTAGCGCAGGAGCAGCGCGCCGCTGAGGATGGTGCCGATCGGGTTGCAGATCCCCTTGCCGGCGATGTCGGGCGCCGAGCCGTGGATCGGCTCGTACAGGCCGAGCTTGCCCTCGCCGAGCGAGGCGCTCGGGAGCATGCCGAGCGAGCCGGTGAGCACGGCGGCTTCGTCCGAGAGGATGTCGCCGAACATGTTCTCGGTGACGATGACGTCGAAGCTGCCCGGCGCCGTGACCAGGCGCATGGCGCAGGAGTCGACCAGCTGGTGCTCGATCTCCACGTCGCTGAAGCCTTTGGCGACCTCGACGGCGACTTGCCGCCACAGGCGCGAGCTCTCGAGCACGTTGGCCTTGTCGACGCTGGTCACCTTCTTGCGGCGGCCGCGCGCCAGGTTGAAGGCGAGCTTGACGATGCGCTCGACCTCGTAGTCGTAATAGTCGAGCGTGTCCGTGGCCTTGAGGCCCTTGGGCGTCTGCTCGCGGTACTGCTTGCCGAAGTAGAGCCCGCCGGTGAGCTCGCGCAGAACGAGCAGGTCCACGCCGGCGGCGCGCTCCGGCTTGAGCGGCGAGGAGGCCAAGAGCTCGGGGTAGCTCTTGACCGGCCTGAGGTTGGCGAAGAGGCCGAGGCCCTGGCGGATGGCGAGCAGGCCCTTCTCGGGTCGCGTCTTGGCCTTGGGATCGTCCCACTTCGGGCCGCCGACGGCGCCGAGCAGCACCGCGTCGGCGCGCTGGCAGATCTCCACGGTCTCCGCGGGCAGGGCCGAGCCGGTGGCGTCGATGGCGCAGCCGCCCATCAGGTGGGTCTCGAACGACAGCTCGTGGCCGCCCTTCTTGGCCACCGCCTAGAGCACCTTCTGCGTTTCCGCGACGACCTCGGGACCGACGCCGTCACCCGGCAAGAGCACGATCTTGGCTTTCATTGCCCGGGCCGTTTACCACCGATTCGGCGCGCGAGCCAAGCCCTCCGGCCTACGGTTTGGCCAGGCGCTGAACCCAGCCGCCGCCGTAGCGGTGACAGGGCTCGTGCCAGAAGATGCTGTCGCTGGTCAGGGCCACGCCGTACGTCTGGTACGGGTAGGTGGTCTTGGTCACGAGCACGTGATCGGCGGGGTCGCTGTGCGAGGTGCGGTAGAAGTAGTTCGTCGTGCCGTCGTAGATCGAGTGGTAGATGCCGCTCGCGTCGACGTAGGCGTTGCCCACGCTCTGCTGGGAGGGAACCTCGGCGACGGCCTGTTGCACCGTCGCACCCGCAGCGGACGACAGCCGGCGCACGCCCGCCTTGCCGGCGGCGCTACGGTACGTCCAGTACACCGTGTCGCCGTAGACGAAGAGGCTGAAGACGGACTCCGTCGGGTCGTTGACCACCTTGGACTGCTTGGTCGAGCGGTTCACCTGGAACACGCTGGTGCCGCTGGAGGTGCCGTACAGGTAGTAGAGGTGCGTGCTCGTCGCGGCGCTCGCCATCGGGTAGGTCGTGCTCGCGTCGGCCAGCACCACCGGCGCCGGCGCGCTGCTCGCGCTGGCGTCGAGCTCGACGAACTTCAGCGAGCTGTAGTCGTAGGTGATGAGCTTGGCGGCGCTCAGCTTGAGCTGCGAGGGACCGCCCGTGTAGAGCGTCGTTTCGCTGCCGCCGTCGACCAGGCGCTTGATCTCCGCGCCGGTCTGCCAGAACAGCCGATTGCCGTCGCGGACCAGGTCGGTGGCATAGCTCACGCTGGCCACGGTGGTCTTGTTCGCGCCGTCGAGATCGTAGCGGTAGATCTTGCCGTCGTCGCTGACATAGAGGTTGTTGGCGTCGAGGGCCATGCTGCGGCTGCACACGAAGTCCTTGGCCACGACCACGGCCTGACAGGCGCCCTCGCGGCAGGCGCCGCCGCGGCAGCTGTGCCCGATGCCGCCGCAGTTTTCCGCGTCGACCTGGGTGTCGATGGGGTCGCTCGGAGAACGGAACACCATGCGCGCCACGCTGAAGCCGTAGTAGCCGCTCGCCGCGGAGCTATCGACGTAGATGGTGACGCTCTTGACCAGGGCAAAGTCGAAGCCGCTCTTGGCGAGCGCGCTGAGCGGGATGTCGGCGTCGCAATCCGACGAGCTGCAGTGGCTGAGGTAGTCGGCGATCTTGACGCTGTTGCTCTCGACGTTTCTCGAGTCGATCAGCTTGAGCCGGGCTGCGTTGCTCAGGCCCTTGTAGATGAAGCTCAGCCGCCCGCTCTGGTCGACCCACTTGCCGGCGTCGCGCTCGGCCTGGCTCGTGGGCTCGACGCCCAGGGCGCTCGGACCGCTCGTGATGTTACCGGCGGCGTAACCCGTGCCGTTGTGGGTGAACTGGAGGGCGATATCGTCGCCGTACATCGGCAGGTCGTTCCACTCGTTGCCGCCCGTGATGGTCGAGCCACCCGACGATACGGTGGTGCTCCAGTTCCAGACGCCGCTCTTGTTGGCGTCCTTGAGCGCCCAGTTGCGGAGCGAGCCGCTGACCGAGGTCATCGTCCACTTCTGCTGGCTGCCGTTGTTGCAGGTCGACTGCTGGATCAGGGCGCCGTCTGCCGTGCTGCCGTTATTGACCTCGAGGCACTTGCCCGAGTGCCAGGCCTGCAGCGTGACCTGACCGTTGCCGAGGTTGGTGACGGCGAAGCGCTGGTTGTCGCCGTCGTGGCAGGTCCACTGCAGGGCCTTGGCGCCGTCCGCGGTGCTGCCGCCGGAAATGTCCAGGCATTTGCCGGAGTTGACGCTCTTCAGCTGGACCTGGTTCGTGCCGGTGGTGACGGCGATCCACTTCTGATTGTTACCGCCGCCGTAGGCCCACTGCTGGATCGCCGCGCCGTCAGCGGCGCTCACGTCCTTGACGTCGAGGCTCTTGCCGCTGAGGACCGAGTCGATGCGGTAGGTGACCGCGCCCGTTCCAGCGCAGCTCGGCTCGTTGTCGCCGTAGACCTCGAGCTCGTAGATCGACACGCCCCAGGGCGTGGTGCGCTTGGTCGAGTGCAGGCGGAGGTAACGTCCGCGCCCGTTCAAATCGGAGATGGTGGTCTTGACCGGTCCGGCGGCGCCATTGGTTTGCGTGTGGATCGGCGTCCAGCTGTTGCCGTCGTTCGAGACCTCGAGCGTGTAGGCCTTGCTCGACGCCGTCTCCCAGTTGATGACGACGCGGTTGATGTGGCGCTCGGCGCCCAGGTCGACGCGCAGCCACTGCGGGTCCGCGAAGGCGCTCGACCAGCGCGTGGCGGGGTTGCCGTCGACGGCGAGCGCGGCGCCGAGGCTCGCGGTTTCGCTCGAAGACGCCGTGGCGCCGACGCGGGTCAAGGTGGTGGAGGCGCAGGCCCCGAGAGTCGAAACGACTTCGTCGACCTGCGCCTCCCCCGGGTCCCAACCCTCACCTCCAGAACCGCAGCCCTGAGCAAGCACCAGCGTGACCACCGCCGAGGCCAACTCGATTCGCCGATCCCGGGCCGTGCCCTGCCACAGCCTGCCGATCGAACACATGAAAACGGATGACTTCATTGGTGACCTGTCCTGAAGGCGCACCCTCGCTGCACACCTCTCCCGTCAGGACAGGCTCTGAACTCTTCAGGGCCGCCCTGCATGGACAGGCGCCGCTATTGGCACACCCGTATGATGTCGTTACCAGGCCACGAAGCTCCGGCTATTTCCGCCAAAAATCGTACGTCGATTACGACAAACTCACCGCGCAAACTTGGCGTAGCCCGCGCCACCAGTCATGACAGCTTGCGAGCCGGCCAGCAGAGTTTCCAGTTCGCGCGTCAGAGCCGTCTGACGTTGTGGTGTCGCAAGACGCGGCACGATCAGGCTTTCGAGCGGCTTCAGCTTCAACCACGGCGCGACGCGAGCCGGCTCGGCGGCGTCGATCGGAGCGAGCGCGAGCTCGAGCAGCCGGTGCGGCTTCCTGGCGGCCTTGGCGAGACGCCGAGCGCGCACGCCGAGCGCGAGTAGCTCGTCTCGCTGCGCGACTTTTGCGAACGTGTTCTGGTTCTGTGACGTTACGATCACGGCCAGGGGCGAGTGCTCGCTCGTCGTCTGTTCTCGCAGCCGTGCCAGGAGCTGGTCGTGCTCGGTGCTGGATGACGCGCGCAGGCGCACGGCGTCGCTGACGGGCCACGCCGCAAAACGCAGTCGCCGGGCCCAGCCGTCGCTTTCATCGCCCCAGGCGCGGCGAGCCTTGCCGCCTCCTGGTTCCGCGCTGGTCGCGCGTACCCAAAGCTTCTCTCCCGGCAGCGCCCACGACGGCGCGCTGATCGCGAAGGCCGCGTTGAATTGCGGCAGGAAGGCCTCGAGCGGGCGTGCAGCCTGGTCGAGATCTTCACCGAGCTCGAGCCCCAGCGGATCGAAGCTCGCCTCGGCCGCGGCCAGCGCGTCGTCGAACGCCTTGATGAAGCGCTGCCGCGCGGCGGGCGTGAGCCCGTGGACTCGCCCTGGCTGACGACCGTCGCCCCGGGTGAGCCCGAGGACGCCGTCGC
>DATLIL010000127.1:0-10200 GCA_035539475.1 Polyangiaceae bacterium | reverse complement strand
TCGGTGACGATCACCGAGCCCACGGGCACGCCGTAGCCCGAGTGGGCGTCGGGCATCAGGTACGCGCCGATCACGCCTTCGTAGGAAGCGCCGTTGGCGAGCTGCAGCCACATCGACTCCTCGCTGGCCTCGTACAGGCCCTCCGAGAAGAAGGCGTGCGCCTCCACCTTCATGCTACCGACGCGGGGCAGCACGTAGTGGTTCGGGCTCTGCTTTTCTACGCTGTACTTGAGCGACACACGCCGAGCTTAGCACCGGCTTTCGCGCATCGCTTCTTCACGGAAGGCCCCGGGCGTCTGACCGGTGAGCTGCTTGAAGCTTCGGATCAGGTGGTGCTGATTGCGAAAGCCACACAGCTCGGCGATACGCTCGCCGGACAGGTTGGTCGTCTTGAGCAACTCTCCGGCGCGGGCCACGCGCAGGCTGCGCACGTAGCGAGCGAACGACGTGCCCGTGGCGCGCTTGAAGGCGCGGCTGAAGGTGGGGACGCTGAAACCGGCGCGGCGGGCCACCCGCGGTAGCCGTAGGGACTCGGCGCAGTGTTCCTTCAGGTACTCGAGCGTCTTGTCGAGACGCATGCAGTGCAGCCCGCCCGGTCCATCGGTGCTGAACAGTGCCAGGCGGAGCAGGCCCTGCTTGAACTCCTCGATCAGATGCGGCACGCCGCCGGCCTTCTCGAGCCGCTGACAGGCGTCGTCGATGAAATGGTCGGAGACCTCGGCCGAGAGCAGGTTGCGGCGTGCCACGGCCTTGGCCACTGCCGAGAGCGCAACGAGCAGCTGGTCACGGATGCTGCCTGGTCGCCCATTGGCCCACGACGACAGCACGCGCACGAGCTCGTCGGCCGCGATCATCGCCTCGCCGAGCGCGACCCGCTCGAACGCCACGATCAGCCGGTCGACCGCGCGCGTGAGCTCGGAGTACCTGGGCCCGGGCGCAGCGGGCTCGGCATCGTCGCAGAACGAAAGCTCCGCCCCCTGGTGCAGCGCACGCTGCAGCGCCGCCAGGGCGTGCCGGGTCGCAGGTTCGTCGCCGCCGTCGCGTCCGACCCCCAGCGCGACGCGCATGCCGAAGCGGCGCTGCAGCATCGCGGAGAGCTCGGCGACGCGAGGCTCGAGCTCCGCGCGCGTGGCGGCGTGCGGCAGGTAAAACAGCAAGCAGCCGTCGTCGCCCCGAGTTTCCACGGCGGAAAGCCACTTTTCCACGAGCTCGCGGCAGGCCTGCTGCGCCCGGTAAATCTCGACCTTGAGCTTGAGGGGGTGGCTCTCCGGCGCGCAAGGAGGGAGCACGGACAGCGCCAGAGCGTTCTGCGGCGAGAGGCAGAGCGATTGCCAGGTCGGGCTCGACGCGGCACAGAGACGGCGCAACCGCTCGAGAGCCTCGGTGCCCAGCACGGGGCGCTCGAGCGCAGCGCTGACGAAGCGAACGAAAGCAGGCTCGGCGCTCGAGGCCGAGAGCCCGCTGCGCTCACGCCAGAGCGAGAGCAACGCGTTCCAGTCGAACGGCTCGAGAACGAAGTCGTCACCGTAGAGGAATAGCTGGCCGCTCGCGTCTTCACCCAGCGCGTAGGCAAAGTCGGAGAAGCCGCGAAACTGACCCACGCACAAGCGCTGAGAGCTCGCTGCCTGGTGCAGGAGCTCGCGGATGTGTTCAGCGCGACGCGCGCCGTCGGTCGGCGCATGCCGCGGAGCTTCGTTCAGAGGTAGCTCCTCGAGCGCACCGTCTGCGCGCAGGCGCAGCAAGCACAGGGCCAGCCGGGGCGTCGCGCGGGAGAGCGCGCGCAGCGCCGCGAGCCCGTCGAGCTGAGCGAGCGGCGAAGTGGCCTGCGAGGCAAGCCGGAGTGCGGGACGCCCGAAGTAGACTTCCTGCTGCTGCATGCCGCTCAGCATCTCGCGCCCGACCCCTCACCCGACGCGTTAAAACTGCCCTGTTATTTGTCTGTTTGTTTTATTGCTTGTCTAGCCGTCCTAAACCCTGGAGCAAAACCCTCACGGATCTGCTAGCTTTTTGCGGGTGAACGGTCGAGCCCTGCTGCGCGGTGCGGCGTTCGTTGTCCCGTGGTTGCTGCTGCACTGCGGGGATTCGAACGACCTCATCATCGGGCTGCTGGAGCCGCCGCAGGGGATGGAACCCGTCAGCGGTAGCGGTGGTGGAGACGCGGGCCCCGACGTCAGCGACGAGGTCCCACCTGTCGCCGGCACTGGCGGCACCGGTGACCCCGGAGCGGGAGGCGGAGCCGGTGAGCCGGTGAGTGCGGCTGGTGCCGGCAATCCCACCCCCCTCGATTGCGAGGTTGGTGATCTCCCGCCTGCGACTAGCCTGATTCACCGCTGGGATTTCAGCGGACCAGGCCTCGTAGCGATCGATTCGATCTCGGGAGCGAACGGCGACATCATCTCGCCGGACGAGACCATCGACGACGGTGTCCTCGCCTTCAACGGGGAGGGCGACTCCTACGTCAATCTGCCCGAGCCCATCGTCTCGACGCTGACCGACGCCACGCTCGTCATCTGGACGACCTGGAACGGCGGCGCCGCCTGGCAGCGTGTCTTCGACTTCGGCATCAACGACAACGGCGAGGATATGCGCGGCCATGGCGACGCCTTCTTCATGCTGGCGAACATGCCCTCCGTAACCAACGCCTCCGATTTCGGCTTCTTGCAGCTCGAGTTCGACCAGGCGGGGAACGGCATCGACGAGATCGTCACCGAGGACTTCCCCAAGGACGTCGAGCATCAGTACGCCGTCTCCGTCCGCGGCGGTGCCCAGATCGACCTCTACGTCGACGCCGTGCTGATGGGCTCGATCGCCACCACGGGCGTGTTCGCCGACATCGACGATCGCAACTCATGGATCGGCCTCTCCAACACCCAGGGCGACCAGTCGTACGACGGCACGTTCAACGAGTTCCGCATCTACAACACGGCCCTCAGCTCCTGCGCCGTCGAGAGCCTGTACGACGCCGGCCCCGACGTCTTGCCGTGACCGCTCAGGCTCCTCGATACGCCGTTTGGTGCGCTCGGGACGGGGACCTTTGGCGATGAAGGCCGTCGCGTGCCCACGAGCGAGCAGCTCGAGTACCTCGTCGGCAGGCGGGGCAGCTCGCCGTCGCGGCAGGCCGCATCCGCTTCCAGCAGAAGATGGAGGCCGTGGGGCGCCTGGTTGTCGCCCACGCGACGACCGATGGTACGGCGTTCCTCCAGAAACCGATCGTGCCTGAAACGCTCACGCGGCGCGTGCGCGAGCTGCTCCTCATGGAGTGAAAGACATGCTCAGAACGTCGTACCGACCTGGAAGAGCACCACAGGCCTTAGAACATCTGCCTCTCGAACGCTGGCCCTAGTTAGGCAGGCGCAGCCCCAGGACGGCGTCGATCGTGGCGCGTGGGATCTCGAGCGGGAAGTTCGGCAGTAGCGCGGCGACGCTCGCCGGGATGTTGCTCGGGTGGACGAGCCCGATCTGAACGGTGCGGCTGCTCTCGTCGAGCAGGATGACGAAGTAGCGGAAGCCGGCGGCGGGCCGCACGAACGCGGCGCCAGTCGGAAGGCCCGGACCAGAGACCACACCGGCGGTCGCGGCCGTGTTGCCTCCGCCGTTCTTGTTCAGCAGATCGGACGTGGCGGGCAAGCCGGAGGCGTCGCAGTTGTTGCCGCAGGGACCTTCGCCGATGTAACCCGCGTACGACACGAGGTTCGTGCTGAAGATGTCGAAGTTCGCGAAGTCGTTGTTGTCGTTGACGACCTCGAAGACGTTGAACTGGCCGCAGCCGTCCTGTGCGAACGAGCCTTGCGCTTTCGACCAGCAGTGGCAGCCGCTGTAGCGGCCGGAGCGCACGAGCTCGCCATGGGTCAGGCCGATCCAGGGCGCGTCGTGCCAGCCCGCGGTTTCGCCGTCGCAAGCCACGTCGTCCAGCACACCGGTGCCCGTGTGTGGGTTCCAGGCCAGGACGACGATCAGCTTCGAGCCGGCGAAGCCGTAGTACTTGTTGTCACCCTCGGGACAGAACGGAACACTGCCCGAGCCGCAGGGATACGGCAGATCAGGCGCCACCTCGGCCTCGCAAACACTGCCGATGCGACCGTCGAACGTCCCCTCGGCGCCGCTGCCCCAGAAGGCAAGGCCCTCGGAGGTGCCGCGCGAGTCCCAGGCCGAAACTCGAGCCCAGGTGTCCGCCGCGCCGGGCTGGTAGGCGACGATCTGCTTGACCAGCATGGGGCCGCGCAGCGTCATGCTGAGCTCCTCGTTCCACGGCGTGAGCTGGTCGGTAGCGAGATCGTGCTGCGCCATGCAGCAGCCGTTGGCGTTCGTGACGTCACACGGCCCGACGCCGGGATCGCGACGGCTCGGGTACCAGCCGGCGCCGCCGACGTCCTGATAGGTGATGGTGGCGCCGTCGGACGGGGCATCGAGCTCGCCGGCGGCGTACTCCGCGGGGCCGAGGTCGCCTTCACCCACCGGCACGGCGAGGCCTCCGGTGCCGGCGGTTCCTCCCGGATTGGCCGTTCCACCATTGCCGGCAGTCACCGTGGTACCGCCGGTCGCTGCCGTCGAGGTCGTGCCGGAGCTACCGCCACTGGGGTTGTTGCTCCCTCCCGTCGCGTTGCCCGCGGAAGCTCCGCCCGTGGCGCCGGTGGCACCCGTCGTGCTTGCGCCCGTGCCAGCGCCGCTGCTCGGCGTGTTCTCGTCGCCGTTGGAGCAGGCGGCCACGCCAACCAACACCAATGACACACCCAGACCGATCCAGCGTGCAGCGCGCCGTCTGATCATTGCTTCCAAGGTAGGCCAACTGCCGCCCCGAAGCCAGGCTCACTGGCCAGGGTGGTAACGGTCAAACCTTTCACTGCTGCTCAAGTTTTACGGGGCGCAACGGGCGTCAGTACGGCGTGCAGCGCAGCGAGCGCGGGCGCGAGCGCCGCGGGATATCGCTGGCGGAGCTCCTGGTAGCGCGACGGCTGCATGCCGGCGTCGAGCAAGAGGCGCTCGAAGACCTCGATCGCGTCCGCCTGACGTCCGAGCGCGTCACTGCCGACGAGATCCACCACCTCCACCAGTGAGCCCAGCAAGGTGCACACGAGATCGAGGTCCTGCCGATCCTCGGGCGGCGGCTCGAGCACCTCCTCGGGCGTCGTGCCCGGCGCGGGCGGCTTGCCGAACCAGCGCTCGGTGCGGCGGGCCAGCGTGCGCTCGTCGCGCGACCGCGCTTCGAAGTGAGCTCGCTCGCCCTCGCCCAGATCGGCGGGCGTGAGGCCGACTGCTTCAAGGCCCGCTTCGACTTCGCCCGTGGAGCCGGGGGGCGGAGACTCTCGTCGGCGGCCGTGAGCCTCGATCTCGCCGAGGAGCTCGCCGACCGAGCGCAGCAGATCGTCTGGTGAGCTGCCCTCGGGTGGATGGATCGGGATGCCGAAGCCGCTGCCGTCGACGTAGGCGGCAAGCTCGCGGTCGCCGATGAACTGGTAGAACACGCGCTCGCCGCGGCCGCGCTGGTAGGCGGCGAGATCGCGCAACGCCGGGTTCTCCTGACCGAGGGCAATGATGCTGACGCCGACCGGCAGCTCGCCGAGGCTCTCCCTGGCTCTCGCGATCTTGGCGATGTCGACCGGCGCTTCGCCGTCGGTGACGAGCACGATCTGGGCGCGAGCGAGATCCGGATCGTCGCGCTGAGCCGCGGCCACTTGCTCGAAGCTGGCCAGGAGCGCCGCCTCGATGTTGGTGCCACCCACGCGTACGCGCGCGAGAGCCTCGCTGATCGCAGCGAGCGCCGTCTCCTGATCTGCGACGCGGCTCACCGGCTCGAGCTCGTGGTTGAAGTAGCGGTAATAGAGCACCGGGCGCGTCCGGCGCAGCGGATCGTTCAGGCGCCGGACCAGCGTGGAGAGCTCGGCGACCAGGATGGCGTCGCGCATGCGCGCCCGGGGCCCGACCATCGAGCCCGAGCCGTCCAGCACGTAGACGCGCACCTCTCCGCGCAGCACCACCCGCTCGCTGCGCTTGATCTCGTCGGCCACGAAGCGTCGCGTCAGCAGTCGCCCTGCCGCCAGGGACAGCAGCAGGAGCCTTGGATCTTCGATCACGGCGTGCTGCAGATCTTCGGGACCCTTGGCCTGCGCCAGCATCAGGTTCGGCGTCGGGTACTGCACCAGACGGCGGCTGCGCTCGAGCTCCTCCACGCGCAGCGGCGAGAGCACGCCGCCGACGTCGAAGCTGCCGTCGACGGCGAGGGCAGCGCGCAGCGTGACCGGCACGCCGTCGTGGCTCAGGTACTCCTCCGCCGCCTGCAAGACGGCGCGGTCGAGGCTGCCTTCCGCCACCTTTTCGCGCAGCTCGGGCAGAGAGTCCACGGCGCGCTGATAGCCCTGTTGCAGCGCGGCTCGCACGGCCGGCTCGAACGTATCGGTGCTCGACCGCTCCAGCGAACGCGCGTGACTCTTCTTGTCCAGCCGCTGCTGACCTTCCCAGGCGCGGTCGAGCGCGCCGCTCACCATCAGGCCGAGCTCGCGATCGCCGGACGCCAGCGCGAACTCGTCGAGCGCCGACAGGGCGGCGTGCAAGCGCTGCACGTCGCGGCGATCGGCCGCCTGGCGTAGCTGGTGAAACAGATCGACGCCCGGCCTGATCCCGGCTGCCTCGTAGCGATCGAGCTGAGCGATGGCGCGCCCGATGTGCTGCTGGCGCAGGGCCAGCGCCTGGGCGTCCAGGTGGAGCGTCGCACCGGCGTCGAGCAAGAGCTCGCGGGCCGCTTCGAGCAAGCGGCGCCGGCGGCCGAGGTCGGAGAGCTCGCGCTCGGCGGCGCGGATCAGCGGATCGATGCTGCCGACGTGCACCACCTCGTCGGCGCCGCGAGCCATCAGCGGCGGCTGCCAGTCGTGCGCCGAGAGCTGGCCCACGAAGCGCGCGTTCCAGCCGCCGTCGGTTCGCTCGGCGGCACGGGCGGCGCGTTCGGTGATCTGCCACAGCCGCTCGAGCCAGCCCGCGTAGGCCGGGGGGATGCGCTCGTAGACGACCTGCGCGCGCTCGACGGCAGCGACGTTGTCGTCGAGCTCGTCGATGGCGCGCTCGCACTGCTCGGCCAGCGGGCGCGCCTTGAGCACGTAGGTCTCCCAGTCGCTCATGCGGCAGCGCTCGATCAGCGCCGAGAGCTCCCGAGTCTGGACCTCGGGCTGCCATTTCAACGCGCGGATGACGGGCGCCGCGAGGCTGGTGAACCGCGAACGGACGGCCTCCGGCTGGCGGATCAGGCGCACGATGCGTTCGGCGAGCGCGGCAAGCTTTTCGTTCGTTTCGGCGTCGCCGCTCAACGCCGCGCTCCGCCCGTCGCTGCCTGCCACTCCGCGTCCAGGCTGGAGCTTCGCAGCGCGCGCAGCGCGGCGCTGGTGTGCAGCTCGAAGGCAGCGAGTTGCTCGCGCACGGCGCTGACTTCCGCGCTCGGAAAGAGCTGCTGCAAGAGGTCGAGCTCGAGCGCGAAGCGCACCAGCGCCGATTCGTCGCGCGTGACGTGCAAGAAGCGCGACCCGGCCAGGAGCTCGAGCGCCGCGCGTGGCTCCTTGCCCTTCAGCGCGAGCTTCTCCCACCAGGCCTCCAGCAGCGCGAGCGAGTACTCGATGCGGCGCAGATCAGAGGCGATCAGGCGGGCGCGAAGCTCGGTGGGGAGCTCGGCGCAGAGCGCGCGCAGCGGCGCGAGCGGGTCCTGGCCGACCGGCGCTCCGGCGTCCAGCAAGAGCAAGCCGAGCTCCGCCAGCGAGAAGGCCATGGCCCGGCGGTCGTTCTCCGCGCGGAGCGCACGGTAGCCGGCGTGGTCCGGCGAGGAGCGGCGGCTGAGCGCGCCCCAGTCGGGCTCGGCGCGCAAGAGCGCCTGCGCCAGCCAGGCGAGGAGCTCGGCGCGGGGGACGGCTCCGGCCAGGCCGAAGCGCCTGAGCAGCTCCAGCAGCTCGTCGACCTGGCCTGCCAGCGTCGTGCGCTCCTTGACGTCGAAACGCTCGCAGGAGGCGCGTACCAGGGGCGCGAGCCGCGTGCCGAAGACGCGCTGCTCGAGAAGCGTCGGATCACCGCCGACGCGGCCCAGGGCGTGCGCCACCTCTCGAGCGGAGGCCAGAGGCTCACTCAGGCCGTCGAGCGCCTTCTGCAGTGGGCCGTTGGCGGCGCTCGCCAGCAGTGGGCCTGCCGAGTTGCGTAGCGCCAGATCCCAGATCGCGACCAGATCGTCCTCGCAGCTCGAGAGAGCGCGTTTCCAGCTCTGCTGCGAGCTGCCCGGGACCTGTTCCTTCACGCCGTGCCCGAGCAGTCGGGTCCACAGTACCTGCACCTTCTCGAGCTCGCGCACTCGCTCGAACGACACCGTGTTGGCGCGCTCGACCGACCAGGCCTGGCCCAGCCATTGCTCGAGACCCTCGCCGCTACGCCCGGGAGAGAGCTCGAGTGTGTGCTGCAGGAGATCGAGCGAGCGCGCGCGGAGAAATCGCGCCACCGGCCGGCGATCGCTGCCGAGCGACTCGAGCTCGTCGGCCCACGCTGCCAGGTTTTCGGCAGCCACGAACGGCGAGAGCGAGGCCCCGACGTCCGCCTCGAACCCGGCGCGCATGGCGCGGCGCCCGAGCTCGCTGACGCAAAGCTCGAGACGCTGTTGCGCCGGGCTATCGTCACCGAAACCCGCCGACGCGGCTTCGACCAGCCCGCGAGCGGTCTTCAACAGCGCCTTGGGGTCGGCTCGACGCAGCATCTCGGGCTCACTCTGCGCGATCAGCGGTGCCGACAGCGACGGCGCCTCCGCCACGAAACGCAGGTCCCTCAGCCTGCCGATGCAACGGTCGAAGATCTCGCGCTCCGTGCGCAGCGTCTCGAGCTGGCGGCGCTCGCGTGGATCGGGCTCGATCTCGAGCAGCCTGCCCAGGTAATCGGGCTGCGGCCCGCACAGCACGAGGCTGTAGCGTAGGGCGGCGAAGTCGGAGCGCTCGATGCGCAGCGCGCGCCGCTGGCCGCTCTTGGCCCAGTCGTAGACGCAGGCCGCGCGCAGCGCCGTACCCAGCCGTACCACCGTGCGCGTGGACAGGTAGCGCGTCGGCACGAAGCTCGGATCGGCGCGCACGGCCGTGGCCACCTCGCGCTCGAAATCGTGGACGAACTCGGCCAGGAGATCGCAAGCGTCGGGCGGCATCACCACCTCGCTCACCGCTTCTTGCAGGGCGTCGAGATCCTGGATCGTGAGCAGCGCCGCGCGCGGCCGCATGCCCGCTCCGGTGAGCTCGTTGCGCAGCAAGCGGCTCAGGCTCTCTGCCTGGCCGAAGCTTTTGGGCACGAAGGCGACGTGACCGACGCGATCGACGAAGGCCAGGAGCGCCTCGCGCGAGCCCTCCAGCACCTCGGCCAGGTAGCGGTTGGTCGTCATCACCGCGCACTCGATCTGGCCCTTGGTCGTCTTGGTGCCCTGCTTCAGCTCGCGCTCGTGCAGCACGTTGAGCGTGGACCTGAGCAGCATGTCGCGACCGTCGAAGACCTCGTCCAGGAAGGCGTGAACCGCGCCGAGCATGCCCTCGTCGGTGAAGTGCTCGGTGCGCCCGGTCTCCATCAGCGTCTTGAAGTCGATCGGGCCGACCAGATCCGTCTGCACCGTGCTCTCGGTGAATTGCCGGGCGTACAGGCTGGGTGCGCCGCTGCGCTCGTCGAGGATGCGGCCGAGCACGGCCCAGGCCAGACGGCTCTTGGCCGTGCCGGGCGGGCCCGTCAACAGCACGTGCTCGCGCTGGGGCTCCTCGCGCGCGAGCTGCGCCAGCACGTCCTCACGCTCGACGAACGTCGCCTCGAGCTCCCCGAAAAACGCGCACAGGCGCGACCCCGCCGACTTGACCCGCTCGAACTTTGCTCCCGCAATCACCCGCCCATCGCAACGCTTGCGGGCGCAGCGGTCAAGTCAAATCGAGCTTAGCTGTGCTGCTCTCGTCGAGCGCTTGCCGTGTCGCTCGAGTTGCGCGGTGTCCAGACTTGACTCTCGATCTGGACTGTCATTCTGATCGGAGCGCATGGGCAGCCTTCGTACTCCCGGCATCTTCATGCTGATCACCTTGTCTTTGGGCTGCAGCTCGTTCGACGACACCTTCACTGATTGCAACCTGGGCACCGTCACCGGTACGTGGCGAATCCACTACGCCGAGACCAGCGGCAACTGCGGCCCGCTTGCCGATGAGACCGTGATGTACAACGGCAACGTGA
>DATLIL010000126.1:0-4781 GCA_035539475.1 Polyangiaceae bacterium | reverse complement strand
GACCAGCTGTGCACGAGCGGGCCCAGCTGCGTCGGGTCGACCATGGCCTGGAAATTGGCCATGTACGCGGCGGCGGGTAGCGCCGCGGTCCAGTAGCTCGGATTCGGATCCGGCATACCGGACCAGAGCACGTAGGACATCACCAGCAGCACGGTGAACGCGGGCAGGAGGCGCCGCGCGCGTCGCGACCAGAAGTGCCCCAAGCGGATACGGCCGTGTTGCGCGTAGTCGTGCAGCAGTACGCGCGTGATCACGAAGCCGCTCAGGGTGAAGAACAGATCGACGCCCAGAAATCCGCCGGGCGCGAAGCTACGCGCACCGTGCAGCGCCAGGACCTGAGCAATCGCCACCGCGCGGACGCCGTCCAGAGCCGGATAGTAGTGCGGCGAGGTCGCCATTAACGCACTGCCTCCGTGACAAGCACGCGGCATACCATGAGCGACGTTGAAGACTGCGCAGCGCCGGGCGTTACGGAGCTCGCCGCGGTGACGAGGGAACTTCGCGCAGACTAGGGGCCGAGCTTGAACAGCGGCTTGAAGTCGCGGTCGAGCACAGTCTTGCGATTGTCGACCGAGGCGTTGTCGATCGCGAGATCACACAGCCGGCGGATGTGATCGGAGAGGGCTTCAGTCACGGCGTCGGAGGTGTTCATGCCGGAGCGCGCCTTGATGTAGGCCTTCAGCTTGGAGACCACGATCAACACTTCGCGAGGCATCTCGTCGCTGGGCGAGCCCACGATGCGGCGTTCGCGCGGCGTCTTGTCGTTCATGGTGTTGGCTTTCTCGGCTTCGGCTGCTTCGGCGGCATCCTGCTCCGCTTGCCACTGTTCGCGCGACGGCGCGCGCGTCTCTTCGGCCCAGGCGTCGCGGTGCCTGGCCTCGGGCAAGTGAGCGTCCCAGCAGGGCAGGCTGCAGAAGAAGAGCGCGAGGCGCGAGCGGTTGCAGGTGGAGACGCTGCAGCGGTAGTAGCGCGCGCCGAAGGCGATCGGCGTCTTGCAGGTGCTGCAGACCCGAAACTGGTCTGCCGCGTTCTCTGCTGCGTCGCCCGGGCCGCTCATCGACCGGCAGTGTAAGGAGCCCGCGGCCCAGCAGCAAGCCAGTGGCGAGCCGGCGGGAATTTCCATGCGATAGTTCGCCCATGCTCGGCAATGTTCACCTCTACGAGGTCCTGATCCTCGAGCGCCACCTCGACACGTTCGGTCACGTCAACAACGCCGTGTACCTCGACCTCTTCGAGGCTGCGCGCTGGGACCTGATCGACCGGAACGGCTACGGTCTCAGCGAGATCCAGCGCCGCGCCCAGGGCCCCACCATCCTCGAGATCAACATCCGCTTCCAGCGTGAGATCAAGAATCGCCAGCGCATCACGATCAAGACCTGGATGGAGGCCTACGCCGGCAAGGTCGGCAAGCTGAAGCAGCAGATGGTGAATGAAGCCGGCGAAGTCTGCTGCGACGCGACCTTCAGCATGGGCCTGTTCGATCTGACGGCGCGCAAGCTGCTCAAGCCGACCCCCGAGTGGCTGCGCGCGGTCGGGCTCAGCGAGGCGGATCTGGCCGGCGGCTAGAAGCTCAGCCCCTCGTAGGCGGGGCCGCCAAAGCGAAAGGCGAAGCCGGCCACGACCGCGCCGACCTCGCCGGTCTCGAGACCGTGATACAGCGTTACGCTCGGGTGCACGGCGAAGCGCTGCGTGAACCTGAGGTCGAGCCCCACCGTCCCGCGAGCGAAGAACATCTCCTCGCTGATGTCGCGCGTCACGCCCTCGTCGAGGGCGTCTCCGCTGATCATCGCTGCGCCGCCGCCGAGCACGATCGTGGCCTCGGGCGCGGCGTTGATACCGACGAGGAGCGGCAGGTCGAGCACCAGGTAGGTCGGATCCGCGTCGTTCAGTGACAGGAACGCGAACTGGAGACCGGGATCGATGGCCAGGTCCACGTCCGAGCGCAGGAAGTTGTACTTGAAGTCGAAGCCGAGCGACGACATGTCGACGGCGCGTATGCCCACGTCGATTTCGTCCGAGATCCCGTGGCGGAAGACGTAGGTGGGGCCGCCGATGCGCTCCTCATCGGAGCTGGAACGGAGCTCGAAGGCTTCCACGGCAAAGGCGTGCGACGACTGGCCCTTGGCCAAGGTTCGCGGCGGCGAATAGGTTTGCGGGTTGGGGCAGCCCGTGAGCGCGAGCGCCAGCAGGCAGAGCGAGCGGGGCCTCATAGCTGACCTCCCACGACGACGCCGGCCGTGCCGGGCGCGAGCACGGGCGTGACGCTGACGCGAGTGTCGGGGACCAGCGTTTGTCGTTCGCTCATCACACCTGCCATGATCAGTGCCAGGCCCGCGACCTGTGGTCCCGCGCCGAAGAGGATCAGCGAGCCGCGCGAGTCCTCGTCTTCGAGCGGCATGAGCACGGGACCGATGATGGGGACGAGCAGCCGCGCGTTCTCGGAGGACTGCTCATCGTCATCGACGAGGGCCGCTGCACCGATGCCGGCCATGATGCCGTAGGAGGCGCCGAACATGATGAGACCCGTGGTGAGCAGGCCGCGGCGCGGCTCGCGTCGAACGCGGTAGCCAGGTGGGACGGGCAGGTCTTCGCGATACGCGAGCTCACGCTCGCCAGGCACGACGGTAGGGGTCACTTCCACGGCGGACTCTCGCGGCACCACACCCTCCTCGAAGGTGATCCGCGGCCGGTCGGCGTAGAGAAAGTAGCCGAGACCGGTCAGCATTCCGCCCGCGGCGAAGGTGCCGGCTCCCGCCCAGTACAGGCCCGAAGCGTCGTTGTTGTCGGCGTTCGCGGCGGCGATGCCGATGCCGGCGCCCATCACGCCGGGACCGATAGCGGCTAGCAGCGCTCCAGGCAGGAGGCTGTCGCGGGCCGAGGGCGCCAGGCGGTAGGTTCCGGCCTGCGACACGTTGAGCGCGACCACGCCGGCCCGCGTCTCCTCGCTGTCGCCGACCTCGAGTAGGTAGCTGCCAGGTCTGATCGCGATGTCACAGCTGCCCCTGCAGCGGGCGAACTCGTAGCTCGGTTGCTTGCGTTGGCGCTGGGTCAACGCCAGGTCGACCGGCTCCTGGACCCGTAGCCGAATGACGACAGCGTAGGGGTCGAGCTGTGGCACCGGCGGCACTGCGAACGGTGGCGGTGGTGGAGCAGGCGGAAGCACGGGCGGCGCTGTCGGCGGCGGTGCTGGCGCTGTTTCCGGTACGACAGGTGTCGATGGTGGCACAGAAGGCACGGGGGCCGGCGGTGGCGGCGCCGGCGTGCTCGACGCTGGAAAGGTGGCGGTAGGTGGTCCCGCCGGCGTCTGCGCCAGAGCCCCGGTCGCCAACAACGACACCACTAGCCCGCTGGTCCACCGTTTCACGCCGCGGAGGATAGCAAGTTGCGGGCCAGGTCAGCGCACTGATCGCCCGATTGCGATCGCTGCTTCGAGCACCCAGCGCGAGCGCAAGCCGACCCAGCCGTACGCCCGCGGAGCGCCGGTCTCCGGATCGGCAATGACGAGAATTGTGCCGCTACCGAAGCCGGTGCGCCCGCTCTCGCTGCGATCGTCTTCGTCATGCTGGTAGCGCGAGGCGTCGGCCACGCGCAGCAAGTAGCCACCCGGAGTACCGTCCGTCGGTCTCGGCTCCTCGAGCAGGAACGCGACGTGTCCGGTGTTGGTCGAGCGAACGAGCTCCGGCTTCAACCACGCAATGACGTCACCGGGCCGCGCCTCGTCCACGCGGGTCACGCGCGCCCAGCCGCGAGGCGTGCGCGGCCCCGGGCGTGTGCTCGCGATCTCGCGGTAGTAGTCGCGAGCCAGTGGCCGGCCGTTCTTGGCGCGGCCCACCACGACACCGTGTGCGCCGGGCGCGGTTCGTCGCAGCACCCAGTTGACCAGGCCGGAACAATCGAACTCGTAGCGCCCAGCGTCCTCGTCGACCAGCGTGGCGTGGCTGTACTTCGATTCACGCAAGCGGGTGAAGATGCGCTCGAGCCGCGCGAGGATTGCGTCGTTGCGTGACGCGGGCTCGGGGGCAGCGCCGGCGAACGACGGCAAGAACACGAGTCCGAGCGCTGCTCGCCGGTGCATCACGCTGATTATGCCACGTCCTCGCGCCACTAGGGGCAAGGCATGCCGCAAGCGACGCTGGTGCCGCCCGAGCAGACCGCTGGCTCACCCGCTGCGCAGGTGGAGAAACCGCAGCCGTCCCCGCCGTCTCCGTTGGGGCATTCCAGCAGGCAGCGCGCACCCGCCTGGCAGTTCACGTGACAGTTGTCGTCCGCGCAATTGAAGCGGCAGCTCGAGCCGCTGGCGCACGCGCAGGTTCCGTTGGCGCAGGTGCCGTCGCACTGCTCGTTGTCGCCCTCGCAGTTGACGTGGCATGGCCCGGCCAGGCACTCGAAGGTGCAGCTCGCGCCTCGCTCGCACAGGCAGTCACCGTTGGCGCAGCCGCCGCTGCAAGTCGAAGCGGACGCACAATCCACGTGGCAGGGCGGGCTGGCGCAGAAGAAGTCGCAATGACTCTCCGGTCCACAGCCGCAGCTGCCGTTGGCGCAGGTCGCGCTGCAGCTCGGGTTGTCGCCAGCGCAAATCGCCGTGCAGGGCGGTGCCGGGCAGCCGAGCTCGCACGAGGCGCCCTGCTCACACACGCACTGGCCGTCCCGGCACTCGTCGTCATCGTCGTCGCAGCCGGTCAGCGTGGCGAGCCAGCACAGGGACAGCGCGGCCTGCGCCAACGGCAGCTGCGGCTGTGGACCGGAGAGTCATTGCGACTTCTTCTGCGCCAGCCCGCCCT
>DATLIL010000125.1:0-9430 GCA_035539475.1 Polyangiaceae bacterium | reverse complement strand
CGGCAGAACGGACCGGTGGGGGCGGGGGAGTCGGCGCGGGAGGCGGCGGCGGTGGCGCCGGCTCGGAGATGACCGGCCCGAGCGGGGGACCGTCGGGCGATATCGACGTGACCACCTCGCTGTCACTGAAGATCGCGCTGTCGCGCACGATCGCCGGCTCGAAACCGTCGTCGTACGGATCGTCGTCGTCGAGCTCCTCGGCGCCGATCTCCGCGGCCGTGACCACCGTGGCGTCGTCGAAGTTCGTCTCGATCGGCGGCGCGAGCGGCTTGGCCTCCTCGAGGTCCAGGAGCGCCGCTTCGATCTGGGCGCCGTCGTAGACCTGCGTGGCCTCGTTGTCCTCGTCGTCGAGGACCGTGGTCGCCTGCGGCGGGGGAGGTGACGGAGCCGTCGGCTCGAGCGCGCGGCGCGCGTGCGGCGTGCTCCAGCCGCTGGCCTTGCTGGCCTCGGCCCCGGGTCGCGGGATCGGAGGCAGCGGTCGCGGGATGGTGGGTGTGCGGCTCGAAGTGGGCGGGCTCGTCGCCAGATTCGGCTGTAGTCCGACCAGCGTCTGCTTGCGCGCCATCGGCGTCGGGCGCGGCAAGACGGCAGGCGGCGGAGGCGGAGCGGGCAGCGGGGGAGGCTGCGCTGGCTGCGGCGACGCCGGGGTCGGCGACGACGGCAGCACCTGCGCGCCGAGCAAGAGATCGAGCTCGTCCACCTCGTCGGGAGCGAGCTCCTCGCTGGCGGCTTCCTTGGCGGCTCGTTCGGCGGCGACAGCCTCCAGGGCGGCCTCGCGCACGTCGGAACGCCCGACCACGGTGACCTCGTCACTCGGGTACTGGCGGATCTCCGGTTCGTGCAGCTTGGGCCCGACCGGGAGGATCCCGCGCATCGACTTGGGTTCGCTGCGCCGGGTGGACGGATCCTCCTCCAGGTCATCGTCGGACAGCGAATCGAGCAGAGCGTCCGCGTCGAGCTCGTCGTCTTTCGGATCGCTCATCGAAGGCCCATCCCTAGCTTGTCGCGCAACGAGAGGTAGGCGGGTGAGAGTACGAACGAGAGCAGGCGTCGTGCGCGCTCCTGGGCTTCGACCGAAGCGCCCAGGCGTCCACGACTCGCTGCGTTGCCCTCACAGAGCACCCAAGACACGTCGCCGGCGGCGAGCGCGGCCATGCGATCGAGGCTGGAGGTAGCCGCCCGATACCAGCTGTGGGCGTCGGCGTGACGGCTCTGGATGCGAGCGGCCAGCTCGGGCAGGAGCTTGCGCACTCGCCGAGGCATCTCTTTGCCCAGCTGACGCTGGAACTCGGCCAGCATGGCGAAGGGCGGCGAGGCAAGCTCGACTCCCGCCAGCTTGCAGGCCGCCACGATCAGCGCGGCGATCTCGCTCGGATCGCGGTGTCGCAGCACCGTCGTGCCGCGGCGCAGACCGAAGAGCTCACGAGCTATCGCCTGGCGGTGCTGCGGGGCGAGCGGCGCCGCCACGGCGTTGCCGATGACGATGGCGGGCACCTCGGTGGCGACGGCGAAGACGCCGTGCGGATCGCGACCACCGATGTAGAGCTCGAACTCGCCGATGCCGAGCGCGCCGGCCCAGGCGGCGATCTCGTTTCTCACGGGCAGCCCGGCGCGAGGCTCGACGCGCTCTTTCTTGGTCACGCCCAGCGCGACCAGGTTGGGGCCGAGTGCTTCCGCGATGGTGCTGGCGAGCTCGCGGAAGAGCTCCGCGAGCGGCCCCGTGTCCTCGCGGTCGGCGAGCTCCGGTAGCGAGGCGTCGTCGATGCGCGTGCTGGGCACGCGGGCGACGCGCTCGTCCAGGCGCCTCAGCTCGGGGTCGATGTCCAGCGGATCGACGCCGAGCGCAATCAGCGCGCCCAGCGCTGCCTGGCGCAGCGGAGTGTTGCCGAGCTTTTCGCTGATGCGGGCGAGTCGATCGACGCCGTCGCTGTCGAACGGATCCTGGCCCAGCGACTCGACCAGCGCGCCGACGCCCTGACCGAGCTTGGGCAGCGTGAAGGCAGGCGAGAACACGCCGCTCAGCAAGAAGTCGAGCGCCTCGGCGTCGCCGGGCAACTCGGTCAGCAGGCGCCCCGCGGCGGCTTCGGCTGCACCGGGGTTGTCGAGCTTGTCGCGGTAGATCGCCAGGCACAGGCGAGCCGCCTCGGCGCGGCCGGCGCTGCCCTCGCGTTCGTGCATCAACTGCTCGAGCACGGCGGTGGCCTCGCGCCAGGCCTCGGCCTTGGCCGCCACGCGAGCCAGACGTTCGCGCACCGGTAGGGTGCTCAGCCCCGCGTTGTGCAGATCGAGCAACACCCTCAGCGCCGAATGGATGTCGTCGAGCTTGTTCTCGTAGATATCGACCGCGGCCACGCCGCTCATCAGCCGCTGCTGCGAAGGCGCCTCGGACAGGCGCGCCAGGCGGCCGAGGTTCTCGGCGGCTTCGGGGAACATCTTCGAGCTCAGGTAGATCTCGCCGGAGAGCGCCAGCGCGCCGACGTGATCGGGCTCGAGCATGCGCACGTTCTCGAGGGCGGACAGCGCGCCGGGACGATCGCCGGACTCGCGCAGCACGCGCGCGCGCTCCCAGAAGAGCTTGGCGATCTCGTCCGGATCCTCGGCCACTTCGAGCCGCCGCGCGACCAGATCGAGCAAGCGGGGGCCGTCCTTGCGCGAGCGAACGAGGCGGAACAGGCGGTCGAACGGGGCGAAGCGCTGGATGTCGCGATCGACCGCGCGCGAGAGCGCGAACTCGCCGCGCTCCGGGTCCTTCACCTCGTCGAGCAAGATGCCGGCGGCGGTCTCCCAGAGCTCGGCGCCGCGTGCAGCGTCGGCCGTGGCGTCGCCGAGCGCCGCGCAGGCCTCGGCCAGCGTACTGCGATCGTTCAGGCCCTCGGCCGCGGCGCGCACGCCCTCCCAGCCCATGATCTCGTCGGGAAAGATCTCGACGACGGCGCGAAACGTGCGCAACGCGGCTTCGAGATCACCGAAGGCGAGCAGGTTGTAGCCGGCCATGGTGAGCAGCATGCCGAGGTTGTCGTCACCCAGGCTGCCGCTCGCGCCGATCAGCGCGGCAGCGCGGCGCCGCGGATCGGAGCCCGGCAGCGCGAGCTCGAGGTTGGCGAGCGCCGCCGCTGGGCCCGTGCCCGCGACGACCTGCGAGCCGCCCTGGCCGCCCAGGTCGGCGACCATGGCGGCGCTGGCGAGCAGGGCTTCGGCGTGGAAGCCGTCCAGGCGTGCGGCGAGCTCGCGGCGGGCGGCTACCTCGGCGGCTGGGTCGTTCTTGGCGATGGCGGCGCCGAGCCACTCGAGGGCCGCGCCGAGCTCCCTGTCACTCACGGCCCAGCGGCGCGCCGCGTGCTCGAGCGCTTCGGGGTCGGGCGGGTGGCCTCCAGCTTGCTCGAGCACCAGATCGAACTCGGCGGCGCGTGTCAGCGCGCGCGCGGCCGGGCTCTTGCCGCCGAGACGATCGAGCGCCTTGCCGCGCTCCTCGCGGCTGGCCCCGCTGAAGGCGCCGCGAGCCAGGTCGGCGGCGGCGAGGATCTCCTCCGGCGCGCCCTCGTCGATGGCGTCGAGCGCCTCGGTCGCGAAATCACTGCTCCCGTTGCGCGCGAGCTCGAGGCCAAAGCGCTCGAGTCGTGCCAGCGGCAGGAGCGGACCTTCGAGCGCTTCCAGTGCGCGCCGGCGGGCGTCGATCGAGTCGGGGTCGGCGGCGCGCAGCGCCCATGACAGGAGCGCGCCACCAGCGCGGGGAACGGCCTCGGCCGCTCGCTCGAAGCGCTCGATGGCTTCCGCCTTCTGCCCGGCGCGATGACTGAGAATGCCAGCCGTCAGATTGAAACTGGCGCTGAGCTCGGGATCGTCGCAGACCGCGGCGCAGGCCGAGAGCACGCGTCCGGCGGCTGCGCTGTTGCCACGCTGCTGCTCCAGCGCGGCCAGGGCGGCTGCCACGAGCGCGTCGCCGGCGTCGTCGCCGTGAAGCGCCGACAGCTCCTCGATGGCGGCCTCGGTCTCGCCGGCGGAGAGCGCGCGCAGGGCCACGACGGTGCGCAGCGCGCGAGCGCGCGTCGCGTCGCGGTCGAGCGCGGCCAGGGCCTTGACCCCGCTCCACGGCTTGAGCTCGGCCGCGGGCGGCGCGCTCTTGCGCGGCTGTGGCGTCTCGCCGGTCGGGGTGAGCTCGAGCACGTAGGCCGCCAGGAGCTGGCCGAGCGAAGCGCCCCCGGGAGCCTCGGCCAGCTGGGCCGCAGCAGCGTCCGCGCCGGCGCGGTCGCCGCGCAGAGCGCGGGCACGCAAGAGCTCGAACCAGAGGCTGACCTGCTCGCCTGCCTGAGCACCCTGAGCCAACAGGCGGCGCGACGCTTCTTCGTACCAGGCGCCGTCGGCGGTGACGGCGGCCAGCAAGCGCGCGACGCGCGCCACGAGGCTCGGGCTGGCGCCGAGCATCGAAGCTTGCGAGAGCGCGGCGCGAGCGCCCTGATTGTCCTGCGCCTCGCGCGCGTAGACGTCGGCGCTGAGGATGAAGAAGTCGGCCTTGCCGCGGTCGCTGGTCAGGCGCTCCGCCGTGGCCTCGATAGCGGCCGCGAGGGCTTGCGGGTTGCCGGCGCCCGCCAGCAGGTCGAGCTCGAGCGCACGCGCGGGGATCGAGCCGCCGTCGTTTTGCAGGGCCTTGCCCACAGCCTCCAGCGCAGCCGCGCCGTCGCCTTCGGACGCGGCGGCCTCGGCCACACGCAACCAGAGCGCGGCGGCGAGCTCGCCGCTGACGCCGGCCTCGAGCTGGGCGCGGGCCAGGCGCGCCATGGTCTGGGTGTCGCCCGAAACCTCGGCAGCAGCCGAGCGCGCGTGTGAGAGCAGCGCATCGCCGGGCAGTTCCTTCAGCGCGCGATCCAGCAGCGCGGTGGCCTGGGCCACGTCGCCCCGCTGACGATGTGCATCAGCGGCGCGCAGCCAGAAATCGGCACAGCTTGCCGCGTTGCGCCTGCCATGCGGCACACCCAGCGCATCGCCGCGAGCTGGTTCGCCGATGGCGTCCAGCACCAGGCCCGCCTGGGCTTCGAGAGCAGCGGCCTCGCGCTCCGGTTGATCCGCCTGCTGCGCGAAGCGTTCCTCGACCGAGAGCAAGAGGTAGGTGGCCCGAGTGCGGAGCTCCGTACCTTGCTTGAGGGCGCTGAAAGCGCCGTCCAGGTCGCCACGCTCGAAGCGCAGCTCGGCGAGGTCGGCGAGCAGGAGCGCCCTCCACTCGGGTGTCTGGGCCAGCTCGGCTCTGCGCTCGAGCGAGCGCTCGCGCAGCTCGGCGTCACCCAGCTTGATCGCGCAGAGCTCGAGCATGAGCTGGACGCTCGGGTCGTCGGGCGTCTCTTCCGCGGCTTGTTCGAGCAGCGCGCGGGCACCGGCCTGGTCCTGCTCCTGGTCGGCGAGCAGCGCGGCCTGGTCGATCAGGGCCCGGGCCCGCTCGTCGGCCTTGGCGCCGACCTTGTGTAGCCGGTCGAGGAGCTTGCCCAGGTTCTTGTAGGACTGGCGGCGCTCGATGATGGCGAGCAACCGCTCCAGGGGCTCGGTGAACTCGGGCTCGGCGTTGACGGCGGCGAGCTGATCGCGCGCGGCCGTGGCTTCGTCACCGAGTCGCTCCTCGAGCACGCCGATCTCGTGGAGCAAGATGGCCTGGCGCTCGGAAGAGCCGCTGGCGGCATGTTCCGCACGCAGGCGGCCTATGGTCGAAGTGACGATAGCCGGGTCCGGAGGGGGAGCAGACTGGGTGCTCGACATCGCGTAGGACGAGGCGGAACAGCGACTCTAGAGGACCTTCCCCGAGATGCCTAGGGGGGAGGTCGAGAGAGTGGTGAGGACTACTCGTTGCGACGAACGATCCAATACCCGCGAGGCGTCTCGACTGGTTGGGACGCCACCTCACCCTTGGGCAGGGTGAACAGGACGTACTCCGCAGCCGGTTCCAGGATTCCGCGCGGGATCCGGCCAGCATCGGCCCGCGAGCCCTGATCGCCCTTGGCGACGGCAGCCGCAAAATCCTTCTTCGCTTCGTCCACCGCCGCGAGCGCGCGCTGCTTCGCTTGCTCCTTCGAGCGTGCGTTGTCGCCCGCGAACTGGGCTCCCTGATAGGCAAATTGGATCACGCCGAAGCGGACGGCCTGGGGTGCGGTGTCGGGAAGGGGCGGTGCTTTGGAGCCATCGGGCAACACGTCGAAGCCGACCTCTGCACTCGCGATCACCGGTGCGAGCAGATCATCGAGTTCAGCCGACGCGGCGGCCGGAACAGGCTCCGGTGCCTTTGCGCTGGGGGCCGCGCTCAAACTGGCTGCAGGCTTGGTGGGCTTTTTCGAGCCCGAGGGAGTGCGTACGAACACCCCGATCAGCGCAAGCGCCAGCAGGAAGGTCAGGCCCACGGTGATCGTCGTCACGCGCTGCATTCGCCTGGCCGCGTACCACGAATGTGACCTCGCCCGGGAGGTAAACAGGCCGAGGCCGACGGCAAACGCAGTTTGCGAGACACCAATCGGACCTCCTGCTAGAAGTGGATGCGCGATGTTCAAGGTCGAGTGCCCGGGATGCAGGGCCCCGTACCAGGTCGACGAGCGGCGCATCCCTTCTACGGGGCTCAAGATGCGATGCCCCAAGTGTGGGACGTCGTTTCAGGTCGACCCGCCGGCGGATCCACGACGAACCGGGCCGAGCCCAGTTCTTGGTGCCTCTGCACCACGGCCTGCAGCGCCCGCTCGACCGCTCCCGAAGGGGACGATGATCGGTGTAGCGCCGGCGGGGGTTCGACCCGAGATCGCCCCAGCACCGGCCCCTGCGCCGGCCGCGATCGATGAGTTCTCGGAAGCGGACTTGCCCACGGTAGGTCAGCCGCAGGGCAAGGGCGGCATCCCTCGCGCGCCAGTCCCTCGGCCGGGCGCCGCGCCTCCTCGTCCACAGCCGCGCGCCGCTGCTGCCAAGCCCCCGGCCCCTGCTCCAGACTTCGCCATCGATCTCCCGTCGCCGGTCGCACCCAAGGCCGCCGTGGGCGCGCCGCCAGCACCGCAGACCCCCGACCCCGGCGACTTCGCGCTCGACGATCTCGACCTTCCGGCTCCGCGTGCTCCCTCGCTCCAGAAGCCGCTCCCGGAGACGCAAGCGTTCGGTCCGATGGACCTCGATCTCATGGGCGCCGATGATCTGGGCGCCGCTGATGCGGAGCTGCCGATGCCCCGGCAGGCCGCGTCGTTGGATCTCGATCTACCCGCAGTGGGCGAGCGCTCCGAGCAGCGAGCGCCAAGCTTCGACGAGCTCGATCTGCCGAGCCCTCGGCCACCCGAGGCCGAGTCGTTCGACGACCTGCCTGCGCTGCCGAACGGCGGGGCAGGTGACTTTGGCTTCGGCGAACTCGATCTGCCGTCTCCCGGGGCCCGGCCCGATCTGCCGGCCCCGTCCTTTCGTCACGATCTGCCGTTGCCTGCGCGAGGCGCGGACCTGCCTGTGCCGTCCCGCGAACACGGTCTGTTGCCGACCACGGGTGGCGCCGGTTTGCCGGCCTCCGTGCGGCCAGGTGGGCGCAGCGTGTTCGAGCTCGACGCTCCCGCCGCGTCGGACGACGAGTTTGCGCTCGAGCCTCCACGACCGCCGCCCGCGCGCGCGGTCGATCCCTCCGCGGGCTTCGGCGATCGCTTCGGCGAGATCAGTCTTCCGGGTGACGACGGCGGGCCCGCTGAGGCACGCGGCCGCTACGATCGCCCGCTCGAATCGGATCCCTTCGGCGACGTCGACCTACCACCGCCGGTTTCGAGGCGACCGCCGCCCTCCGAGCCTGATCGACACATGGCAGCGACCATGCCCGCCGACATCGCGGAAGTCACGCGCTCGGCCGGTGGGGGAGTCAGCTACGGCGAGGTGAACCTGGACGGCGGCAGCGCTCCGGCGGTGCCTCTCGATGAAGCACCCCCACGCTCGCACGTCTCCGGGCGACCGCCCGAGGAGGCCATGGAGTTCGGCGGCGTGCCGCAGGAAACGGCGCCTGCTGGCCCCGGCCGCGTGGCAGTGCCCGCGATGGTCAGCGTGCCTCGCGCGCGCCGCCGCGTCGGCGTACGCGTCTTTGCTGCCTTTTTCATCGTCGCAGTGGGCGGTGCGTCGCTCGCGCTCGTGCCCGACATCGGGCCCTTCGGCGCCTTCTGGATCTCCGATCAGCTGAAGGCGGACGAGTACGCTCGCCTGCTGTCGGGAACGGTCGCGAGCTCGCGCAAGTCGCTGGGGCGCGACACCGCCACCGACGCGAAGAAGGCCTCCGCCACCGCCGAGAGTGCACAGCACCAGGCCAAACGCGTGACCGGGCTCAAGGCCTACGCGGCTTTCGTCGGCTACGCCCGGGAGCTGCGTTTCGGCCTGGATGCGCCGGTACGCGCCCGCGCCAAGGTGTTGCTCGACGAGCTCGCCGAGGTGGAGTCGGCGCCGTACCTCAGCCTGGCCCGCGCGGCGCGCGCTGCCGTCGAGGGCGATATCGCGCGCGCTCGAAGCATGGTGCAGGCGCTCGAACAGCAGTCGCCCCGCGATCCGGACGTTCTGGTGCTCAAGGGCGAGCTGTTCTTGCGCGGAGCGGATCCTGGTGCCGTGTCCGCCTGGGAAGCGGCGGACAAGGTCGAGCAGAGCGCGAGGACGGCGTACGGGCTCGCGCGCGCGAAGTACGCGAAGGGCGAGCTGCCAGCAGCCGAGAAGGCGGCACGCCAGGCGCTGGAGAAGAACTCCGAGCACGTCGGCGCACGCATCATGTTGGCTCGCGTGACCTCCGCCGATCGCAGCAAGGAGGCGTCGGCGCTCGAGCTCCTCACGTCGGTGATCAAGGCGCCGGATAGCGCCAGCAGCCAGGAGGTGGTGGCGGCGCAAACGCTGCTCGCAGATTTGCATCTCTCGCGCTCCCGCATCTCGCTGGCGGAAGCTGCGTACGGCGCCGCGCTCAAGATCGATCCCAAGTCATCGCGCGCCCTGACCGGCTTGGGTGAGGCGATCTTCCGTGCGGGTCGGTACTCTGAGGCGCTGGCGCGCTTCGAGGCCGCCTCGCAGGCTGACCCGCAAGACCTCGACGCCGCCGTAGGCGTGGCCAAGTCGAAGTTGCTCCTGGAACGCGCCGACGACGCGCTCGCGGTTCTGAAAAAGCTGAGCGCCGCGAATCCAAAATCGATCCGTGTCGCCTACTGGTACGGCCGCGCCCTGGAGTCCCTCGGCGCCCGCGAGCAGGCGCTCGGCGTGTATGGTGCGGCGCTCAAGAATCCCACGACGGACCCCGGCGTCGTGGACCTGTACGTGGCGCAGGCCCTGCTCCTGAGCCAGCTCGGTAAGTCCGAGCAGGCCAAGGCCACGCTGCAGGCGGCGAGCACGGCGCTGCCGGGCTCACCCGCTATCCCACGCGCTCTGGGCGAGATCGCCCTGACTGACGGACGCGTCGAGCAGGCCGTGGTCGAGTTTCAGA
>DATLIL010000124.1:0-4953 GCA_035539475.1 Polyangiaceae bacterium | reverse complement strand
GTGCGGCGCGTCATTCAGCGCGAACGGATCGCTCGCCGATGTGGGAACGGCGAGCGTGTCTCGAGCGCGACATCCAGCCGTGCAGAAATCGTTGGGTTTGCCGCTATCGCACTGCTCGTTGGTTCCGGGAACGTTGTCGCCACAGATCAGCGACTGAGGTGGCACCGGAGCAAACTCGGGCGCAGGACGAACACTGGGATCACCAGTGCCCGACGCACCGGGCCTCAGCTCTGGAGCCGGCTTCACCAGATTCGGTGGAGTCGCAGCGTGGCCCGGCGGACGCGCGGGCTCGGATGGCGCAGCAAACTCACCATCGACACCGCAGCCGAGGGCAAGCGCCGCCAGAACGAACGGCACACGTCCGCGACGTCGAGCCGCACGGCTCGACTCAAATTTCCCACCCAGGTGAGGCATTGCCTAGCTGCCTACCCGGTCCAGATTGGCTTTCACTGCTCCTCCGTCCTTCTCGCTACCTTAAGAACCACTCCCATGACTGCGCGGGCGTTGAACGTCCGCTGCATCCCGTACAAGTGCGGGGACCCTCCCAATGTGGGGAAGAAATCGTTCGTCTTCGTCCGCTTCAGCACAATTTACGTGCGAAACGGACCGCCCGAAGTCCTCTCCCAATATCGTTTAAGTCCCAATCAACCCATCAAGCACATGGGCGGGACCCTACCTCCATGGTCGAAGCAAAGTCCATCCCCAAGATGGCCGTTATCAGTGACCCGTTTGTGACCAGCGGCGTCATGCATAACGAGACTGTTATGTGCTCGGCGTAAGCGAGCTGCGACGTGTTCGGTCACGACAGAACCTCCGCTGTGTCCGCACCGGAAGAGCAACCGTTGTGCCTGGCGCGCGAGTGCTGAGAACAGGCTTTTCGCCAGGGATTTGTCTTCGAGCGTCGTGTCTGCGGACACTGCCAGGTCATCGACGTCGTGTCCGCGGACACTCGCTTGAAGTCAGCGATGCAAGTTCGGCATAGAGCGAACACAGCGTTGCGCTGTGCCAAGCTGTGCCCTGCGTTTCAGGGAAGTAACGCAGCGCGCAGCATCGCGCCGATCCCGCTCAGTCCGGCGACGACGAGCACTGCAGTGCGGGTGCGTCCCTTATCGAGAAAAGCGCCGGCTTTTGCGGACAAAGCGAAGCCGATCGCGACGCCGGGGAGCATCAGTACACCCTGGTGCAGGTCGGAGACGCCGAAGCGGTGGACGAGTGAAAGCGCTGTCATCGACATCAGGCAGCCGATGGTGAAGTAGGCGGCGAGCGAAGCGCGCACGGTGCGGCCTTCGTCGTGCTGGTAGAGGATGGCGACGGCGGGGCCGCCGATCGCGGAGGTGGTGCCCATGAAGCCGGAGACGGTGCCGGCGACGAAGAGGGCGAGCGGCTTGCGTTCGATGCGCAGCTTGGTGGCGGTGAGCACGACGGCGAGCAGCGTGAGGGCGCCGAGCGTCAAGCCGAGTGCGCGCGGGTTCATGGCGGCGAGCGTGAGCGCGCCGACGGCGGCGCCGGGGACGCGTCCGGCGAGCACCCAGCCGATGCCGCGCACGTCGATCGCCTGTCGCTCGCGCCAGACGGTGAGCACGATCAGCGCGAAGGTGGTGGCGAGCAGAGGCCCGGGGACGGCGCTGGGCGAGATGATCGCGAGCAGCGGGGCGGCGATCAGCGCGAGGCCGAAGCCGACGCTGCCCTGCACCCACGCGCCGACGGCGATGATCAGATTGGCGGCGATGAGCGAGGCGTAGTCCATAGCGGCGAGCGCCCCGCTGCTCTAGCGCGATTTTCCCCGGCAAGTGAAGGCTTCAGCGGCAGAAATCGTGCGGCCGGGGTGGTGCGTCGACCGCGGCGCGCGGGCGGGCTAGACGGAAGGCATGCGAGACCGTCGCGACCCCAGCCGTCAGGACCTGCGCGAGAAGCTCTCGAAGCTCGGTATCCAGGGCGGCGGCATTCGCGCGCTGATGCTTCTGCCGCTCGTTTACGTGGCCTGGGCGGACGGCAAGATGGACGGCGTCGAGGTCGAGAAGATCCGTCGCATCGCCCGCGAGCGCCTGAACCTCGGCAAGGAGAGCGAGCAGGCGCTCGAGCGCTGGCTGCGTGAGCGGCCGACGCGTCTGGATGTGCAAGAAGGGCTCGAGGGTCTGGTCGATCTGGCGTTCGACGACGAGGTGTTCGACATCGACGTCTCGGAGCTGCCCGACCTGGTCATGCACTCCGAGGCCATCGCGCGAGCCACCGGCGAGGCGCTCGATGATCCCATGGCGGTGAGCCCGGAAGAGAATCGCGCGCTCAAGGAGATCGCTGAGCTCTTGCAGGTCGACGGCGGCGACACCTGGGAAGACGTGCTCGATGAGCTGCGCTCGAAGGCTTCGCCGTCGACGGCCAGCTGAGGCCGGCCCTGCCGGCGCGTGCTAGGCTCACCGCGTTGAACGAACCCGAGCATCGCGCGCTGTCCGAAAGAAAGCTGCTGCTCGTCCTGGCGTGTGTGCAGTTCGTGAACGTGTTCGAGTTCATGATCGTGATGCCGCTCGGCCCGGATTTCGCGACCGCGCTCGGCATTCCGATGAGCAGGCTCGGCTGGATCGGCGGCTCCTACACGCTCGCGGCGGCCGTGGCCGGCATCGCGGGGGCGGGCCTGCTGGAGCGCTTTGGCCGGCGGGCGGCGCTGTGCACGAGCCTGTTCTGTCTGGCTCTGGCCACGCTCGGCGCCGCGGCGGCGATGGGCCTCGGCAGCCTGCTCGCGGCGCGGCTCGTGGCCGGCGCGTTTGGTGGACCGGCGACCGCGATCGGTTACGCCATCATCGCGGACGTGGTGCCGCCGCAGCGGCGAGGTCGTGCCATGGGCATCGTGCTGGGCTCGTTCTCGGTCGCAAGCGTGCTCGGTGTGCCGATGGGGCTCGAGCTCGCGCGATTGTTTGGCTGGCGCATGCCGTTTCTGGTCATCGCCGTCATGACGCTGGCTTCGATGTTGCTCGCGCGCACGCTGCTGCCGCCGCTCACGGGTCACGTCCGCCCGCGGCACGAGCGCTCTACGGCGGTTGGCTTCGGGCAATTGCTGGCTGAGCGTGCCTCGTTCCTCACGTTGCTCGCGACGGGCATGGTCATGGTCGGGATCTTCGCCATGGTGCCGCACCTGTCGGCGTACTTTCAGTACAACCTCGGCTATCCGCGTGCGCAGCTCGGCATCCTCTACCTGGTGGGTGGTGGGGTCAGCTTCGTGGCCATGCAGATCGGCGGGCACCTGGTCGATCGCTTCGGCTCCGTGGGTGTGGCCACGGCCGGCACGCTCTTGCTCGCAGCCGATCTGCTGTTCGGCTTCATCCAGAGGCCGGCGTTCATGCCGGCGCTCGTCATCTTCGTGGGCATGATGCTCGGCAACTCGGTCCGCGCCGTGGCCGTCACCGCGCTGTCGACACGGGTGCCGCCGCCGAGCGACCGCGCACGCTTTCTGTCACTGCAATCTTCCGTGCAACACGGCGCTTCCGCGCTGGGCGCACTTTTGTCTACCAGCTTCCTGCGTGAGGCCGCGGATCACAGCCTGATCGGCATCCCCTCCGTCGCGACTTTCGCGCTGGTCATCGTGCTGCTGGTGCCGTTTCTGGTGGCCCTCATCGCCGGCGAAGTGCGAAGGCGCGAACAAGCCGCGCAATGAAGGTTATGCTGAGCTCTCACCCTTGACGCTGAGGGTGAGGAGCTTTCTTCGATGACGATCCGACCAGCCCTCGGCGGCGCTCTCTTCGCCCTCTGTGCCTGTTCCAGCTCTCCGAGCTCCCCTTCCCCCTCTGGCAGCGGCGGCAGCGCAGGCGCGCCAGCTGCGGGCAGCGGCGGCACGGTGAGCGGCGGCGCCGGCGCGGGCGGCAGCGCGAGCGGCGGCGCCGCGGGTAGCGCCGGAAGCGCTGGTAGCGGCATCGCTGGCAGCAGTGCCGGGCAAGCAGGCAGCAGCGGTGGCGGCACTGGCGGCGGTGGTGGCGCGAGCGGCGGCGGCTCCGGTGGAGGCAGCGCCGGCGTCGACTTCGGCGGCCCGCTGACGGAGTGCAACGCGCCCTCCGTCGATCGCCTGAAGGGCTGGAACGCGACCAGCGAGGGCACGATGGTGCCGCAAAGCGGTACCCTGCTCGTGCAGGAGGGCGACGGCTACGTCGCCAAGGTGGAGTGGCTGAACAACGAGTGGCACGTCGTGCCGGTCGTGATCAGCAACCTGTTCGACACCACCGTGGATCTGACCAGCTCCTACGGCTTCGAGCTCACTTACAGCTCGACCGACACCATCTGGGTGCAGATGCGCTCGGCCGAGCACTGGAGCGGCGGGGCGCAGTTCGTGGCCGAAATTCCGTCCACCGGCGGCGTCGTGCAGACCTTCGTCGTGCCCTTCGCCGAGGAGAACTGGGCACCGCACCCGCAGCTCGGTACCCCGACCTGGACCTATGCCGAGAACCTCGCCGACGTGCGCGGCCTCGTCTTCATCGGCAACGCGCCCAACGTGCTGACCTTCTCCGGCCTGCGCATCGAGGGCTTCGAGCCGCCCTGCCAGGAGTAAACGGCAACGCCAGCGGTTCGAGACTCGCGCGGCGGGAAGCCTTCTCGCTTTCGCGATCCAGGATAGCTCAGTTGCTATGCCCGCCTGCCCAACCTCTACGACCCCCCGGAGTTGAAGGGTTGCGGCCTCTCCCCCGCTCGCTTTGTCTGCGCTCAGGTGGCTTGTGGTTGGGGGTGAACACGCCGCCCACGACACCGCCTGCCGCTCATCAAGTCAGGCGGGCGCTGCCGTCGCACTCTCCCCCTCACGCCAGGTAGCCCCCTTCCGTTCCGCAGATCTCGTACAGGGCAAACCTTGTCGGGGACGCTTCTGCCGAAGGCCCGCGAAAAGCCAAAGAGTCAGCCGCGCCGCCCCCTTTCCAGCGCGAAAAGGCGATATCGGTTTTGCCTGTCCCCTGAACTTGCGGGAGGAAGAAGCGCCGG